>NZ_RIBZ01000303.1:0-20884 GCF_003721215.1 Streptomyces botrytidirepellens | reverse complement strand
GCCGGTACCCGCGGCGCGGCCTGGGCCGGTCCGGCGGCGACCGCCGCCGAGCCGACCAGCGCCGAGGCGCCGAGGACCGCCGCGAACCGGGCACGGGCCCGGCGCAGCCTTCTTTCAGGCATGGGTGACTCCTGTCGCTGAAGGGGAGAGGGTGCGAGGGACGCGATGTACGGGGCGGGCTAGGAGCCCAGCCGGGCGACGGAGCGGGCGCTCAGGTCGATCACCAGTTGCCGGGTGTCGATCCAGGGGCCGCCGTCCGTCACCTTGGTGAACAGCCGTACGCAGCGGTGCTTGCCGCAGTCCCGGGTGGCGGCGGGACCGGGGCCGTCCACGCCCGTGCGGTAGACGAAGCCGGTGACGGTCAGCTGGTCGGGGCTGGTCAGCGCCTTGCCGGTGGCGTCCTTGAAGTCCTTCTTCAGCTCCTGGCCGAGCTTGTCGGCGATCAGGAGCCGGGCCGCCTCGCGCGCCTCGTCCCGGTTGGGCGGCGGCTGGACGCCGCGCTGGGTGTCGGTGCGCTCGACCTTGCCGGAGCCCAGGTCGACGGTCTTCGTCACATAGGTGTCGTCGCTGTAGTCGTAGTACGTGACGTCGGCCCGGCGGGGCGGGGCGGCGGCGCCGACCTCGTCGGGCGTCAGTTCGGCGAGGTCGGTGGAGAGCTGCTCCGGGCCCTTGCCGCCGGTGACGTCCTCGCCGCTCTCCCGGAAGGACTGGCCGAGCGTGAGCGTCCGGGCGCGCTTCAGCTCGGCGTCGGTGAGCGGGTCCCGGCCCTTGCCGGTCTTCCCCTGGGCGGGCGGGGACTCGACCACGCCGGGCAGCTGGCGGGCCGCCTGCCCCTGCTCCGCCGCGGAACCCTGCGGTCCGCCGCCCGACCCCTCCCCGCCGGACGCGCTGTCCGGCAGTGTCACCCCGATCAAGACCGCCGTCGCCGTGGCGGCCACGGCCGCGCCCGCCAGCACTCTGCCCAGATGGCGATGGTTCACCGTGCGCACATTCTTCCCCAATCCCCCCTGTCGCCGCATCACGATGTATGCCCCCGCATAACGGGAAATCGCATACGTCAAGGTCACCCGGTAGGACGAACCGATATGGCCGTAGGTTGCCTCCCCTTTGAGGAAGTTCCGCTGAAACCGCCGTTCTCCCGCCCCAGTTGGGAAAGGATGCGTCGTCGGTCGGTTCCGGCCGGGGCCCGCGGTGCTCGCGGCCCCGGGAGAAGAAGTGGAAGAGTCGGCGTATGCAGGTCTGGCCGGGACACGCTTATCCCCTGGGCGCCACGTACGACGGCGCCGGAACCAACTTCGCGGTGTTCTCCGAGGCCGCCACGCGCATCGAGCTGTGTCTGCTGCACGACGACGGCTCGGAGACGGCGGTCGAGCTGCGCGAGACCGACGCGTTCGTCCGCCATGCCTATCTGCCGGGCATCATGCCGGGCCAGCGCTACGGCTTCCGGGCCCACGGCCCGTACGCACCGGAGAACGGCGACCGCTGCAATTCCGCCAAGCTGCTGCTGGACCCGTACGCCAAGGCCATCAGCGGCAAGATCGACTGGGGCGAGGAGGTCTACGGCTACCACTTCTACCGCCCGGACAAGCGCAACGACCTGGACTCGGCGCCCCACACGATGGCCTCGGTCGTGGTCAATCCGTACTTCGACTGGGGCGACGACCGGCCGCCGCGCACCGACTACCACCGCACGGTCATCTACGAGGCCCATGTGAAGGGCCTGACGATGCGCCATCCGCGGCTCCCGGAGGAGCTGCGCGGGACCTACGCGGCACTGGCCCATCCGGCGATCATCGAGCATCTGACGGAGCTGGGCGTCACCACGCTGGAGCTGATGCCCGTACACCAGTTCGTCCACGACCACCGGCTGGTCGATTCCGGGCTCGCCAACTACTGGGGCTACAACACCATCGGCTTCTTCGCCCCGCACAACGCCTACGCGTCCTGGGGCGACCGGGGGCAGCAGGTGCTGGAGTTCAAGTCGGCGGTGCGGGCGCTGCACCAGGCGGGCATCGAGGTCATCCTCGACGTCGTCTACAACCACACCGCCGAGGGCAACCACCTGGGCCCGACGCTCTCGTTCCGGGGGCTGGACAACGCCTCGTACTACCGGCTGACCGAGGACCGGCGGTACTACATGGACACCACCGGCACCGGGAACTCCCTGCTGATGCGGAGCCCGCACGTCCTCCAGCTGATCATGGACTCGCTGCGGTACTGGGTGACCGAGATGCGGGTGGACGGCTTCCGCTTCGATCTGGCGGCGACGCTGGCCCGCCAGTTCCACGAGGTGGACCGGCTGTCGTCGTTCTTCGACCTGGTGCAGCAGGACCCGGTGGTCAGCCAGGTGAAGCTGATCGCCGAGCCGTGGGACGTCGGCGAGGGCGGCTACCAGGTGGGGAACTTCCCGCCGCTGTGGACCGAGTGGAACGGAAAGTTCCGGGACACGGTGCGCGATCTGTGGCGCGGTGAACCGCGCACCCTGGCCGAATTCGCCTCCCGGCTCACCGGCTCCTCCGACCTGTACCAGAACGACGGCCGCCGCCCGCTCGCCTCCGTCAACTTCGTCACCTGCCACGACGGCTTCACCCTGCGCGACCTGGTGAGCTACGACGAGAAGCACAACGAGGCCAACGGGGAGTCCAACCAGGACGGCGAGAGCTACAACCGCTCCTGGAACTGCGGCGTCGAGGGCGAGACCGACGACCCCGCGGTGCGGGCCCTGCGCAGCCGCCAGATGCGCAACTTCATCGCCACCCTGATGCTCTCCCAGGGCGTGCCCATGCTCAGCCACGGCGACGAGTTCGCCCGCACCCAGGGCGGCAACAACAACGCGTACTGCCAGGACAACGAGACCTCCTGGGTGCGGTGGCCCGTCCTCGGCAAGGACGCCGCCGAGGGCGACCGGGAGGCCCTGGAGCTGCTGCGCTTCACCCGCTCGCTGATCTGGCTCCGCCGCGACCACCCGGTCTTCCGCCGCCGCCGCTTCTTCCACGGCCGCCCGGTGGAGGGCACCCACGACGAGCTGTCCGACATCGCCTGGTTCACCCACGAGGGCGAGGAGATGCGCCAGCGCGACTGGCAGGCCGCCCACGCCCAGTCCCTCGCGGTGTTCCTCAACGGCAACGCGATCTCCGAGCCGGGTGTGCGGGGCGAGCGCATCACCGATGACTCGTTCCTGCTGCTGTTCAACGCCCACCACGAGCCGCTGGACTTCGTCGTGCCCGTCGACCACGGCAAGCAGTGGCAGGTCATCGTGGACACCGCGGCCCCCGGGGGCGTGGAGCCGGGCAGCGGCCAGAAGGTCGCAGCGGGCGACCGGCTGACCCTGGTGGACCGCAGCCTGATGGTCCTCCAGCGCCCGGCGTGACGCGGGCCTGGGGCCTCAGCCGTAGCGCTGGGGCTCGCCGGGCCGCTCGAAGTAGAAGCCGCGCGGCCCCTCCTGCTCGCCGGTGCCCCCGCACAGGCACGGCGCGTCCCGTCCCTCCACCAGCCCGCTGCCGTTGAGGACGCGCTTGCCGTCGAAACGGCGGCCGCCGGAGCCGAACACGTGCGTGCCCCGGCCCAGCCGCATGAGGCCCGCCACTACGCCCACCGCCGGAACGGGCAGGCCGCCGGAGACGAGCGGGACGTAGAAGAAGAGGTTCCGCTTCTCCCGTGCCGCGGGGCCGGTCCACAGCGCGACCGTCACCGCGGCCTCGTCCCCGTCCGGGACGCAGCCGCGCACGGAGTACGGCTTGGCCACCGGCGCGGCCGTGTAGTGCCAGAGCGCGGCGGCGACGGCACGCTGCGCGCGGGAGACGCACAGCGGGGAACAGATCGGCGGGTCACCCGGGACGGGCACTTCTGCATCCCCCCACGACGGACGGTGGTGTTCTCGGCTCAGCGGACGTGACCGCGGACTTTACCGCGCTCACCTCGCTGCGACCGCCGGGGCCGCGCCGGAGCGGAACGCGCCATACCGGCACACCGGTGCGCCCGGATGGGGGTGCGGCATCTCAACGGGCGCCCCGTGTGGGTACGTACGTTCATATGACGGCTGACCGCACCGTGCCCACCGCCACCTACCGGCTTCAGCTCCAGCCCGGCTTCCCCTTCGCGGCCGCCGAGCGGGCCGTGCCGTACCTGGCCTCGTTCGGCGTCTCCCATCTGCATCTGTCGCCCGTGCTGGAGGCCCGGCCCGGGTCCTCCCACGGCTACGACATCGTGGACCACACCGCCGTACGGGCGGAGCTGGGCGGCGAGCGGGGACTGCGCGCCCTCGCCCGTACGGCCCGGGCGCACGGCCTCGGGCTGATCGCCGACATCGTGCCGAACCACATGGCGGTGCCCGTGCCGGAGCGGCTCAACGGGCCGCTGTGGGAGGTGCTGAGGGACGGGCCCGTGTCGCGTTACGCGCGGTGGTTCGACATCGACTGGGCCGAGCACGGCCGCAAGGTGCTGCTGCCCGTGCTCGGCGGGCCGCTCGGCGACGAGTGGGAGCGGCTGCGGCCCGGCGACGACGGGGTGCTGCGCTACTACGACCACGCGTTCCCGCTGCGGCCCGGCACCGAGCGGCTGCCGCTCGCCGAACTGCTGGACGCCCAGTGGTACCGGCTCGGCTGGTGGCGGCTGGCCCGCACCGAGCTGAACTACCGCCGCTTCTTCACCATCTCCGAGCTGATCGCGGTGCGCGTCGAGGACCCGGAGGTCTTCGACGCCACCCACGGCACGCTGCTGGGACTGCTGCGCGACGGGGTGCTCGACGGGCTGCGGGTGGACCACCCGGACGGTCTCGCCGACCCCGGGGGCTACCTGCGGGCGCTGGACGAGGCGGTGCGCGCGGCGACGGGCGGCGAGGGCCGCTGGACCGTCGTGGAGAAGATCCTCGCCCGGGACGAACCGCTGCCCGCCCACTGGCCCGTCGCCGGGACGACCGGCTACGACGCGCTGCACCACATCGACGGCCTCTTCGTCGACCCGGACGGGCTGGCGAAGCTGACCGCGGCCTACCGGAGTTTCACCGCCGCCCCGCCGGACCGGGGCGGCGACTGGACGGCCACCGTCCGCCGCGCCGCGCGGCACGTCGTGACGCACGAACTGGCCGCCGAGGTCGAGCGCCTGACCCGCACCGCCTCCCGGATCTGCGCCGCCGCGCCGCCGCTGCGCGACCACGCGCCCTGGGCGCTGCGCACGGCGATCCGCGCGCTGCTGGTACGGCTGCCGGTGTACCGGCCGTACGCCACCGTCGACGCTCCGGCGGGCGAGGCAGACGGGCAGATGCTGCACCGGGCCGCGGAGGACGCCCGTACGGCCTTCCCCGCCTCCACGGTCGAGGCGGAGCGCCGGGCGGTGGAGACCGTACGGGACGCGGCGCTCGGCAGGCTCGGCGACGGCCCGGACCACCGCGACTTCTGCGCCCGCTTCGCCCAGACCGCCGCCGCGCTGCGCGCCAAGTCCGTCGAGGACACCGCCTTCTACCGCTACACCCCGCTGCTCTCGGCGGCGGAGGTGGGCGGCGACCCGGGGCACCCGGCCGTCTCCCCCGAGGAGTTCCACGCCTTCGCCGCCCGTCTCCTGCGCGACTGGCCGGCGACCGGCACGGTGCTGTCCACCCACGACACCAAGCGCAGCGCGGACGTACGGGCGCGGATCGCCGCCCTCACCGAGACCCCGGCCCGGTGGGCGCGGCTGCTGGCGGACCTGTCGGCGCAGCCGGAGGCCCCCGATCCGCAGCTCGCCTGGACCGCCTGGCAGACCGCGCTCGGCCTGGGCGCCGCGGACGCGGAACGCCTCGTACCGGCGGTGCTGAAGGCGGTCCGCGAGGCGGGGCTGCACACGACCTGGACCGAGCAGAACGCCGCCTACGAGGACGCCGTGACCGCCTTCCTGGCGGCGGGGCCCGGCAACCCCGCCTCCCCGGCGTGGGCGGCGCTGGACGCCTTCGGCGCCGACATCGCCGCCCCCGCCAGGGTCAACACGCTCGGCGCGGCCCTGCTGCACCTGACCATGCCGGGCGTGCCCGACCTGTACACGGACACCGAGCGTGGCTACCGCGCCCTGGTCGACCCCGACAACCGCCGCCCGCCCACCCCGGACACCCCGGCGACTGACGGGCTGTCCGCCGAGAAGCTGCTGCTCACCCGGGCGGCGCTGCGGCTGCGCCGGGACCACCCGGAGTGGTTCGGCCCCGGGAGTGCGTACACGCCCCTGATCGCCGGAGGCCCGGCGGCCGCCCACTGCCTGGCGTTCCTGCGAACGGACCGTGAGAGCCGTGACGGGGGCGCGATCACCGTCACCACCCGCCTCTCCCGACGCCTGGCGGAGGCGGGGGGCTGGGACCCCCGCACCCGCCTCCCCCTCCCTCCCGGGTCCTGGCGGGACCTGCTGACCGACCGCACGGCGGAGGGGCCCGCCCCGCTCGGCGACCTGCTGGACCGGCTCCCGGTGGCCCTCCTGGTCCGGACCTGAGGTGGTCCGGACCTGAGGACGGGCGCGCGGGTTCGCGTCCTGAAGCATTTACAGTCACACCCCCGCGCGCTACGTTCACAAGGAAATTGGGAGCGCTCCCATATCGACGGTTTCTGACCCGATCACGTCGAAGGGAAGACCAGCGCCATGGCTCGACGATTACTGGCCCCCGCACGCCCCCCACACCCGCCGGGCAGCCCCCGCGCCCGCAGATCCGCCCTGCTGGTACTGCTCTCCGTGCTGCCCGCCCTGGGCCTTGTCTTCTTCTCCGGAGGCAACGCCTCCGCCCACGGCGCGCCCATGGCGCCGGGCAGCCGCACCTATCTGTGCTGGAAGTACAGCCTCTCCAGCACCGGTGAGGTCAAGCCGACCAACCCGGCGTGCAAGGCCGCGTTCGACAAGAGCGGCGCGACGCCGTTCTACAACTGGTTCGCGGTGCTCCGCTCGGACGGCGCGGGCCGGACCAAGGGCTTCATCCCCGACGGCAAGCTGTGCAGCGGCGCCGCCACCGTCTACGACTTCTCCGGCTTCGACCTGGGCAGCAGCTCCTGGCCGGTGACCCACCTGACCTCGGGCAAGTCGATGCAGTTCTCGTACAACGCCTGGGCCGCGCACCCGGGTTCGTTCCGCAGCTACGTCACCAAGAACCCGATCGACCCGACGAAGCCGCTCACGTGGAACGACCTGGAGGACCAGCCGTTCGACACGGTGACCAACCCGCCGCTGTCCGGCCAGGTCGGCACGGTCGACGGCAAGTACACGTGGAACGCCACCCTGCCCTCGGGCAAGAGCGGACGCCACATCATCTACACCGTCTGGACCCGCTCCGACAGCCAGGAGACCTTCTACAGCTGCTCCGACGTGGTCTTCGACGGCGGCAACGGCGAAGTGACGGTCCCGGGCGCGAGCTCCGGCGGCGGCAGTGACCCCACCGACCCGCCCACCGCCAAGTGCACCGCGACCCAGAAGACCACCGGCACCTGGAACGGCGGCTACCAGGCCGAGGTGACGGTGTCCAACACCGGCGCCACGCCCATCTCCTCGTGGATGGTCGACTGGACCCTGCCCTCCGGCCAGCGGGTCGACAGCGTCTGGAACGGCAAGCTGACCACCACCAGTACGGCGGCCTCGGTCACCAACGCCGACTGGAACGGCTCCCTGGCCGCCGGTGCCTCGACCACCTTCGGCTACGTCGCCAGCGGCGGCTCCCCGGACACCGCGGCCGCCCCGATCTGCATGGTGCACTGACCACCCCGAACCGCCCAGGGTGCCCTGATCCGCTCCTTGATCTATCAGGTGCACCTCACCCAGCCGGTCTGCCGCCCCCGTCCCCTCCGGCCGGCAGACCGGCCCTGTCGCGTTCCACTGGTGCTGCCGTCCTCACGCCCCGCCTACTGTGCAGGCATGACGACGATCAAACAGGTGTCGTTAGGCGTGAACGACGACAAGAGGGCGAGCCAGTTCTGGCGGCAGGCACTGGGATACGTGCAACGGCCGCCACGCTACGAAGGAGATGACTGGATCGTCCTGGAACCGCCACCGGGCGCGTCCGGAGTCGCCATCGCCATGGACGAGAGCGAAAGTCCCGCGGAAGCGTTCCCTCGCATCCACTTCGACCTGGACGCCGGTGACCGCGACCTGGAGGACGAAGTGGACCGCCTCGTGGCCCTGGGAGCGCGGCCTGTCGACTGGCAGCACTATCCGGAAACCCCGCCTCCGGGAGCGCGGCCGTACGTGGTGCTGGCCGACCCGGAAGGCAACCGGTTCTGCGTCGAGGGCCGTCGTCGGAGCTGAGTTCCGTTGTCCCCGTACCGCGTGATCGCATGGATACGCCGGACCCCGCGGGGGGTGGTGGCGCCGGCCCTGGTGCGTGCGTCCCCGGCTCGGCGTTCAGGGCGTGTGCTCGGGGGCGGGCAGTGGCCTTCGTCCCGCGGACGGCAGACCGGCCCGGCCGAGCAGGGTGACGAACGCGGCGGCCGCGCCGGTGAGGCGGACTCGGGAGAACGCCGTCACCTCGCGGCGCCACGGTGGGTCCAGGGGCAGCGTCACGCAGTCGTGCCGCGCCGCCGCGTGGGCGGTGGTGATGAGGACCCCGACCCCGGCGGCGGCCATGCTCACCGCCGTGGAGCTGTGTTCGGTGTCGACGGCGGTGCGCGGGGTGAACCCGGCGCGTTCGCAGGCCAGGTCGAGGAAGCGGCGGCCGTCGACGACGGGTTCCAGGGCGCAGCGCACCCACTCACGGTCGGCCAGGTCCGTGAGGCGTATGACGTGCCGCCCGGCCAGGGGGTCGTCCGGGGCCACGACCGCCACCACGTCCTCCTCGCCCAGGGACACCACGGGGCCCGGCCAGCCCTTCGGGCGGTGGCCGACCGCGAGGTCCGCGACGCCGTGTTCCATGGCGTCGCGCAATTCCTCGCCGGTGGCGTACTCGTGCACCACCAGGCGCATGCCCGGGCGTTCGCGGCGCCAGCGGGCGAAGAGGGCGGGGAGGACGCCGACGGCGAGGGCGTGCAGCGTCGCGAGGTGCAGTTCGCCGCCCTCCGCCCCGGCGGCGGCGTGGGCGGCGCGCCAGGCCCGGCCCGCACTGCGCACCGCCAGTTCGGCGTGCGGGAGGAAGGCGCGCCCCATGGGGGTGAGCCGTACGCCGCGCGGCAGGCGCTCCAGCAGCGGGCCGCCCGCCTCCCGCTCCAGGGCCTTGATCTGGTGGGAGAGCGCGGACTGGGTGACGCCCAGCAGTTCGGCGGCGCGGGTGAAGGACGCCTCCTCGACGACCGTGACCAGGTATTCCATCTGACGTAGGCTCATGCGGCTCCCCCGGGCATGAAGGTTGTTCATGGGTCTCATGGAGACAATGCCTTGGACTCATGGCATTCCCCGGGCGGAGTCTGGGTCCATGCATGAGCATGAGACGGACGTCATCGTCATCGGGGGCGGCACCGGCGGTTACAGCACCGCGCTGCGCGCCGCCGCCCTGGGCCTGCGGGTCGTCCTCGCCGAGCGGGATCTGATCGGCGGGACCTGTCTGCACCGCGGCTGCATCCCGAGCAAGGCGATGCTGCACGCGGCCGAGTTGGTGGACGGGATCGCGGAGGCGCGGGAGCGCTGGGGGGTGAAGGCCACGCTGGAGTCGGTGGACTGGGCGGCGCTGACCGCGACGCGCGACGACATCGTGGCCCGCAACCACCGCGGGGTGGAGGGGCATCTCTCCCACGCGGGTGTCGAGGTGGTCCGGGGCGACGCCGCCCTCACCGGTCCCCGCACGGTACGGATCGCGCGGCACGGGGAGTGGACCGCGCGCCGCGGTGTCGTCGTGGCGACCGGGTCCCGGCCCCGCACCTTGCCGGGCCTGGCGCCGGACGGGCGGCGGGTCGTCACCAGCGACGACGCGCTGTTCGCGCCCGGCCTCCCGGCGTCCGTGCTGGTGCTGGGCGGCGGCGCCATCGGGGTCGAGTACGCCTCGCTGCACCGTTCCATGGGCGCGCGGGTGGTGCTGGTCGAGGCGGCGGACCGGCTGCTGCCGCTGGAGGACGCGGACGTCAGCCGTCATCTGACGCGCGGCCTGAAGAAGCGCGGCGTGGAGGTGCTGACGGGGGCCCGGCTGGAGGGGGCCGAGCCGTACGAGGACGGGGTGCGCGCCACCGTCCGTACGGGGCGTGGAGCCACCAGCGAGCTGGACGTCGAGCGGCTGCTGGTCGCCGTCGGCCGCGCACCGGTGACGGACGGGCTGGACCTGGCCGCCGCCGGGCTCGCCACCGACGCGCGCGGCTTCCTCGCGCCCGCCGACTGGTCGCGGCTGGAGACGGCGGTGCCGGGCGTCCACGCCGTGGGCGACGTGCTGCCGCCGCCGTCCCCGGGGCTGGCCCACGCGTCTTTCGCGGAGGGGCTGTTGGTGGCCGAGACGCTGGCGGGCGGCTCTCCCCGGCCCGTGGACTACGACGCGGTGCCGCGCGTGACGTATTCGAGCCCGCAGACCGCCTCGGTGGGGCTCACGGAGGCCGAGGCCCGGGACCGTACGGGCGGCGAGGCCGTCGCCAACACCATGCCGCTGACCGCCGTCGCCAAGGGCATGGTGCACGGTCAGGGCGGCATGGTGAAGGTGGTGGCCGAAGGACCGGGCGGCCGCGTCCTCGGCGTCCATCTGGTGGGCCCGCACGTCTCGGAGATGATCGCCGAGAGCCAGCTCGTCGTCGGCTGGGACGCCGAACCGGCCGATGTGGCCCAGCACATCCACCCGCATCCCACCCTCTCGGAGGCGGTCGGCGAGGCGTATCTGACGCTGGCGGGGCGGGGGTTGCACCAGCAGTGACCCCATGACGGAAATTGCGTGGACGGGGTCCCGAGGGCGCGCTTAGGGTGCCCATCACGCCCGTGACCGAGGAAGGAGGCGCAGAGCCATGCGTACGTTCGTCATTCCGCGCTCCCGCCCCTTCCCTCCCGGGCGTACCCCCGTCTGATCAGGCGATCCGACCGGGAGCGCGTACGCCTCCTGGAAGGAACCCCATGACCGGACTGGTCATCCGCGCGCTCACCGAGAGCGACGCGCATCTGTTCCACGCACTGTCCGTCCCCGCGCTCGTCGGCCGGGGCCGCTTCGGGCACACCTACGCCACCGTCGGCCGGGGTGGCGAGTACCGCCCGGAGTGGACCTGGGTGGCGCTGCGCGGGGAGCGGGTCGTGTCCCGCGCCGCGTGGTGGGGCGGGCCGGACGACGACGCGCCCATTGCCCTGGACTGGTTCGACTTCGCGGAGGGCGAGGCCGATGCCGCCGCGGAGCTGCTGCGCACCGCGCCCCTGCGCACCGAGTACGCCCTGCTGGCGCCGCCCGGCTGGCGCGACCGGCCGGACGAGAGCGCGGCGGTGCGGGCCCGGGTCGACGCGGCCGTGGCGGGCGGGCTCACCCCCCTGGTCGAGCGCTACCGCTACGAATGGACGCCCGGCCTCGGACTGCCCGAGCGGCCGGGACGGCTGGAGTTCCGGCCGGAGCCCGACGACGCGGTGATCGCCGACGTACTGCGCCGCGTCCACCAGGGCACGCTGGACGCGCACGACCGGCGGACCATCGCCGAGGGCGGCGTCGAGGCCGCGGTCCGCGAGAACCTGCGGCTGTTCCACTGGTTCCCGTCGCCCCGCGACTGGTGGCGGCTGGCGTGGACGCCGGGCGGGGAGCTGGTCGGCATCCAGGTGCCCGCGCACAATCCGGCCGGGCCGTGCGTCGGCTTCATCGGGGTCGTGGCCGGGCAGCGCGGCCACGGGTACGCGTACGACCTGCTCGTGGAGTGCACCCACGACCTGGTGGAACGGGGCGCGACGAAGATCGCCGCCGCGACCGACCGGGGCAACCGGCCGATGGCCGCGCACTTCGCCAAGGCGGGCTATCCCGTCACCCAGGAGCGCATCGACCTGGTCTGAGACCGGCGCGTGGCCGGTGTCGTCCTGCTGCGCGCCCGGTGCCGTATCCCCCAGCATGGTCCCGAACCCGCAGGACGATGTGAGGAGACGTCAGTGCTGTTCGAGGTGTGGGCACCGCATGCCGGACAGGTGGGGCTTCATGTCGTCCGGGGCGAGGGCCGTACGCAGCCCATGGAACGCGACCCCGGCCGCGAGGGCTGGTGGCGGACCGAGGCCGCGGCGGGGCACGGGTCGCTCTACGGCTTCGCGCTCGACGACGGCCCCCCGCTGCCCGATCCGCGCTCCCGCCGCCAGCCGGACGGCCCGGAGGGGCTGAGCGCGGTGGTGGACCCCTCCCGGTTCCCGTGGGAACGGGAGTGGTTCGGGCGGCCGCTGCCGGGCGCGGTGCTGTACGAGCTGCACATCGGGACGTTCACCCCGGAGGGCACCTTCGACGCGGCCGCCGCACGGCTTCCGCATCTGGCCGGTCTTGGCGTCACACACGTGGAGCTGATGCCGGTGTGCCCGTTCCCCGGGACGCACGGCTGGGGCTACGACGGGGTCGCGCCGTGGGCCGTGCACGAGCCGTACGGCGGCCCCGAGGGGCTGGCCCGGTTCGTGGCCGCCGCACACCGGCACGGCCTCGGCGTCGTCCTGGACGTGGTGCACAACCACCTGGGCCCGTCCGGCAACCGGCTGCCGGACTTCGGGCCGTACTTCACCGACACCCACCACACCCCGTGGGGCGCGGCGGTCAACCTGGACGCGCCCGGCTCCGACGAGGTCCGCGCGTACTTCATCGGCAGCGCGCTCGCCTGGCTGCGCGACTTCCGGCTGGACGGGCTGCGGCTGGACGCCGTGCACGCGCTGCACGACACCCGGGCCCGGCACTTCCTGGCCGAGCTGTCCGCCGCGGTGGACGCGCTGGCGGCCGAGGTCGGCCGCCCGCTGTTCCTGATCGGCGAGTCGGATCTGAACGACCCGCGCACCACCACCCCGCGCGAGGCGGGCGGGCACGGTCTGCACGCCCAGTGGAACGACGACTTCCATCACGCCCTGCACACGTTCCTCACCGGCGAACGGCAGGGCTACTACGCCGACTTCGCCGCCGCGGGGCCCGCAGCCCTGGCCAAGACGCTGGGCGGCGGCTTCTTCCACGACGGTACGTACTCGGCGTTCCGCGGACGCCGCCACGGCAGCCCGCTGAACCCGCTCACCACCCCGGCGCACCGGCTCCTCGGCTACGCCCAGACGCACGATCAGGTGGGGAACCGCGCGACCGGCGACCGGCTGTCCGCCCGGCTCTCCCCCGGGCTGCTGGCCTGCGCGGCGGCCGTCGTGCTGTGCGCGCCGTTCACCCCGATGCTCTTCATGGGCGAGGAGTGGGGCGCCGGGACGCCCTGGCAGTACTTCACCGACCACCGGGACCCGGAGCTGGCCGACGCGGTACGGCGCGGCCGCCGCCGCGAGTTCGCCGCCCACGGCTGGGCGGAGGCGGACATCCCGGACCCGCAGGATCCGGCGACCCGGCTGCGGTCCTGCCTGGACTGGACGGAGCCGGACCGGGAGCCGCACCGGGCGCTGCTGGACTGGCACCGGCGGCTGATCGCGCTGCGCCGCGCCGAACCCGCCCTGACCGACCCCGCCTGGTCGTGCACCCCGCTGGCGGCGGGGCCGGACTGCTTCGGCTTCCGGCGCGGCCCGCTGTGCGTCGTCCTCAACCCGCACGACCGCCCGGCGGACGCCCGGCTGGAGCCGCGCCCCGCCGCGGTCCCCGAGACGGTCCCCGAGGTGGTCGCCGCCTGGCGGCCGGTCGAGCCGCCGGGCCGGGACGGCACGGTGCGGCTGCCGCCGGAGACGGCCGTCGTGCTGAGGGTCAGCCCTCCCTAGAGGGGGTCAGCCCTCCTGGGGGGCGAGCCGCAGCGAGATGGAGTTGATGCAGTACCGCTGGTCGGTCGGGGTCGGATAGCCCTCGCCCGCGAAGACATGGCCGAGGTGCGAGCCGCAGCGGGCGCACCGCACCTCGGTGCGGACCATGCCGTGCGAGCGGTCGTCGATCAGCTCGACCGCGGACGAGTCCGCGGGGTCGTAGAAGGACGGCCAGCCGCAGTGGCTCTCGAACTTCGTCTCGGAGCGGAACAGCTCCCCGCCGCACGCCCGGCAGGAGTAGACGCCCTCGGTCTTGGTGTCGGTGTATTCACCGGTGAAGGGGCGCTCGGTGCCCGCCTCGCGCAGGACGTGGTACTCCTGCGGGGTCAGCTCCGCGCGCCACTGCTCATCCGGCTTGTCGATCTCGTACGCCATGGTCGGGACCCTCCTCAGCTCTCCCGGCTCGCCGGGCTCCTCAGGGCGCTCCGGGCTCGCCGCGTCTGTAGACGGGCGAGGATCTCCGGACCGAGGTCGGTGACGTCGCCCGCGCCCATGGTGAGAACAAGGTCACCGGGCTTGGCCATTCCGGCGATCAGGCCGGGAATCGCGGACCGGTCGTGCTCGGCGGTCACGTCCGCGCCGTGGCGGGCGGCGGCGTCGATCACCAGGGCGCTGGTGATGCCGGGGACCGGGTCCTCGCGGGCCGGGTAGATGTCGAGGACGACGGAGGCGTCGGCCAGCGCCAGGGCCTCGCCCATCTCGGCGCCCAGCTCCTGCGTACGGCTGAACAGATGCGGCTGGAAGACCACCAGGACCCGGCCCTCCCCGGCGCCGCCGCGGATCGCCTCCAGGTCGGCGGCGATCTCGGTGGGGTGGTGCGCGTACGAGTCGATGACCTGCACCTCGGCCGCGGTGCCCTTGAGCTGGAGGCGCCGCTTGACGCCGGTGTACGAGGCGATCGCGGGAGCGAGCTCGCGGGCCGGGACGTCGAGGGCGGCGCCCGCGGCGAGCGCGGCGACGGCGTTGTGCGCGTAGTGGCGGCCGGGCACGGAGACGGTGAAGGTGATCTCCCCGCTCCCCGAGCCGCCGCCCAGGGCCTCCGCGAGCCGCACGGTGACCTCGCTGGTCAGCCCGTGCGGGACGACGTCCAGGACCCGCACGTCGGCGTCGGCGGCCTCACCGTAGGTGAGCACCCGCAAGTCCTCGCGGCCCGCGACCTTGGCGGTCAGCTCACGGGCCCCGGGGTGATCGGCGGAGATGACCAGGGTGCCGCCGGGCCGGACCCGCTCCACGAAGGTCCGGAACGAGTCGTAGATCTCGTCCATGGAGGCGTAGTTGGCGTGGTGGTCCAGCTCCACGTTGAGGATGATCGCGACCTCGGGCGCGTACTTGTGGAAGCTGCGGTCGCTCTCGTCCGCCTCCGCGACGAAGATCTCGCCGCCGCCGTGCTCGGCGCTGGAGCCGGGCACGTCCAGGTCCCCGCCGATCACGTACGACGGGTCGAGGCCGAGGGTGCGCAGCGAGACGGCGAGCATCGAGGTCGTGGTCGTCTTGCCGTGCGTACCGGCGACCGCGATCGGGCGGTGGCCGTCCATGAGGGCGGCCAGCGCGTCGGAGCGGTGCACGACGGGGATGCCGCGCTCGCGCGCCGTGACCAGCTCCAGGTTGTCGGCGCGGATGGCGCTGGAGACGACGACGCTGGTGGCGTCGGGCGCGACGTTCCCGGCGGCGTGCCCGATGTGCACGGTCGCGCCCAGCTCGCGCAGCGCCGCCACGATCGGGGAGTCCTTGGAGTCACTGCCCGCGACCCGCGCGCCGCGCTGGACGAGGACCTTCGCGACGCCCGACATACCGGCGCCGCCGATGCCGATGAAATGCGGACGGTCCAGCGCGTCGGGGGCAATGCCGGCCGGTGCCATGTACGGGTCTCCCCTGGGTGAGCGGTCTTCTCGGTTCTGTCCGCCCGATTCTCGCACCCCGCCGCGTCCCTCCCGTACGCCGTCCGCACGGTCTCGCCCACGCCCTCCGTACGGTCTCCCGTACGCCGTCCGTACGCCGTCCGTACGGCGCTCAGCCGCCCGCGGTGGCCTGCCCCTCGCCGACCTCGCCGTCCGTGTGCGAGAACAGCTTCAGCACCGGGACGCCGACCTTGTGGCGCGCCCGGGAGGCCCAGTCGCGGTGGAAGAACTCCTCCACGAAGTGCGGCGCGGTGAGGACGATCACCTCGTCGGCGCCGGTCTCCTCCACCACCCCGCGCAGGACGTCCAGCGGGCGCCGCTGCACGACGTGGCCGCGGGCCTCGCTGCCCGCCGCGCGCAGGGCCGCCACCGAGTGGTTCAGCGCCCGCTCGGCGGGCTCCAGCGCCGCGCTGCCCTCCGGCTCCTCGCCTTCCTGTGCGGCCTGTTCCAGCTCGCCGAGGGCGATGTCGTCGATGGCGCGGAGCAGCCGGTCCTTGCTGCCCCGGGGCTGCATCAGCACGACGAAGGAGACCTGGTCATCGCCGTGCAGGGTAGTGACGAACTCCACGTCGGCAGGGGTCAGCGGCTTTTCGATCATCAAAATGCTCGTGAACACGGCGTGCGCCCTTCTCGTTCTTCAAGCCTTCATCGAAGCGGTAGGAATGCAGTCCGTTTAGCGCAAAACTATGGGTAAATCCGACGGTAGCGGGTGAAAAGGAAACCGGCGTCCTCCAGCACGGAAGCGAGAGCGAACTGCTCCGGTTCCGCCGCCAGGGGACCGTTCGCGATCCGGGCCGCGTCGCCCGCGACCATCAGCGGGGCCACCGCCAGGCACAGCTCGTCCAGCACCCCGGCGGTCACGAACTGCGCCAGCAGCCTGGGGCCGCCCTCGGTCAGCAGCCGGGTGTGGCCCAGCTCGGCGAGGGCCGCCGGGACCGCCGCCACGTCGACCCGCCCCGAGGGCCCGGACCCCGCGCGCACCACGCGGGCCCCGGCCGCCTTCGCCGCCTCGACCCGGTCCTCCGCGGCCTGCGCGCCGGTGATCACCACGGTCGGCACCAGCGGCTCGGTGAACAGCGGAGCTGCGAAGTCCAGCTCCAGGCTCGCGCTGACCACGGCGATCGCGGGCGCCGGGGGCTGCCCGAGCGCGGCCCGGCGCTCGGCGAACGCCTCCCGGGCGCGGGCGGGCCGGTAGCCCTCCTGGCGCACGGTCTCGGCGCCGACGACCACCGCGTCGGCGAGCCCGCGCAGCATCCCGAAGATCCGCATGTCGGTCTCGGACGACAGCGGCTTCGACCGGCCGTCGTGGTGCGCGGCGCCGTCCAGCGAGGACACCATGTTGGCCCGTAGATACGCCCCCGAGACGCTCTGCGGCCGCTCCGGGTAGGCGTACGCCTCGGCCAGCTCGTCGAGCCCCCACTCGCGGTCCGGGGCGGCGGGCGGAACGGACGGTTCGGTCGGCAAGGGGAACAGGCGTCGCATGGCCGCAGTGTGACATGGCTCCCTCCGGGACGGTCCTCCGGGGAAAAGCGACTACCCTGGACACCCGTGTCTGCACCAACCACCACGTCCGGCTCGGCAGGCTCAATAGCCGCCGAAGCCCCCATCGCCCTCACCGCCCGCGCGCCGCAGGTGCCCGCCGAGCGCCTGGTGGCCGAGATGGTGCCGCCGCCCCGGTTCGCCACGGTGAGCTTCGACAACTACATCCCCGACCGCAACCAGCCCAGCCAGGCCGAGGCCGTCACCGTGCTGCGCGGCTTCGCCGAGCGGCTGAGCGACGGCGGGGCGGGCGCGGGCAAGGGCGGCCGCAGACACTGGTTCCGCCGGGCGGCCAAGCCCGCCGCCCCCAGCGGCCCCCGCGGGGTGTACCTCGACGGCGGCTACGGCGTCGGCAAGACCCATCTGCTGGCCTCCCTGTGGCACGCCACCCCGGCCCCGGTCGAGCGGAAGGCGTTCGGCACCTTCGTGGAGCTGACGAACCTGGTCGGCGCGCTCGGCTTCCAGCAGACCGTGAAGACACTGAGCGAGCACCGGCTGCTGTGCATCGACGAATTCGAGCTGGACGACCCGGGCGACACCGTCCTCGTCTCGACCCTGCTGGGCAAGCTGGTCGAGGCGGGCGTGGCGCTCGCCGCGACGTCCAACACCCTCCCCGGCAAGCTCGGCGAGGGCCGGTTCGCCGCCGCCGACTTCCTGCGCGAGATCCAGGGGTTGTCCGCGCACTTCCAGCCGGTGCGCATCGACGGCGAGGACTACCGCCACCGCGGGCTGCCCGAGGCCCCCGCCCCGCACGCCGACGAGGTGGTCACCCGCGCGGCCAAGCGCACCCCCGGCGCCTCCCTGGACGCCTTCCCCGCCCTGCTGGAGCACCTGTCCCAGGTGCACCCGAGCCGTTACGGCGCGATGTGCGACGGCGTCCAGGCCGTCTGCCTGACCGGGGTCGGCCCCGTGCCGGACCAGTCGACCGCGCTGCGGCTGGTGGTGCTGGCCGACCGGCTGTACGACCGCGAGGTGCCGGTGCTGGCCTCCGGGGTGCCGTTCGACCAGCTGTTCAGCGAGGAGATGCTGAACGGCGGCTACCGCAAGAAGTACTTCCGGGCGATATCCCGCCTCACCGCGCTCGCCCGGGACGCGAGGCAACTGGCCGAGGCGTAGGGGCCAGGGGGTGTCCGGCCGGGCCACCCGCGCGTCGTATTGATCAGATGGTTCCCGCGCGCCGGGGCCGCGTGATACACACGTGCGGTCATCTTTCCTGTCCGCCAGCAGGGAGTTACCGCATGTCAGCGACACGACGTCAGATCCTGGGCCGTACCGGTGCGCTGGGCGCCTCCATCGCCTTCACCGGCAGCATCCAGGAACTCTTCGCCGGTACGGCCACGGCCGACAGCCCGGACCGGGCGGCCACGGCGGCCGGGGACGCCGCCGGGCGCGGCGGCTACGGCCCGCTCGTGCCCGATCCGGACGGCCTGCTCGACCTCCCCGAGGGCTTCCGCTACCGCGTGCTGTCCCGCGAGGGCGACGCGCTGCGCTCCGGTGAGGGCAAGGTCCCCAGCCACTGCGACGGCATGGCCGCCTTCCCGGACCGGTCGAGCGGCGCAGGTGCCCGTACGCACCTGGTCCGCAACCATGAGAACCGCAAGGACGCCGCGATCCGCGTCCCCGCCGTCAAGGGCCTCACCTACGACCCGATGGGCATGGGCGGCTGCACCGCCCTCGCGCTCGACTCCGCCAACCGGGTGCAATCGGAGCGGGTCGCCATCGCCGGAACGGCCGTCAACTGCGCAGGCGGCTCCACCCCCTGGCACACGTGGCTGACGTGCGAGGAGACCGAGGACAAGGCCGGGACGAACGGCTACACCAAGGACCACGGGTTCATCTTCGAGGTCGACCCGTACGATCCGCGCCGCACCGGCGCCGTACCGCTCACCGCCATGGGCCGCTTCCAGCACGAGGCGATCGCCGTCGACCCGCGCAGCGGGGTCGTCTACGAGACCGAGGACGCCTTCGACAAGCCCTTCGGGCTCTTCTACCGCTTCCTGCCCCGCAAACCCCTCGGTGGGACCGGGTCGCTGCGCGCGGGCGGAAAGCTCCAGGCCCTGCGGGTGCCGGGGGTGGCCGACCTGTCCACCGTCCAGGAGCCGGGGACGTCCTTCAGCGGCATCGAGTGGGTCACCGTCCCCGATCCGCTCGCGACCGAAACCCCCATCCGCTTCCAGGACTTCGGCCTGGGCGGCATCACCCACGCCCAGAAGCTGGAGGGCTGCTACTGGGGCGGGACGTCGGTCTACTTCGTCTCCAGCTTCGCCAAGAGCGCGGACGGCTCGGCCGCCGACCACTTCGGCCAGATCTGGCGCTACGACCCGCAGCGGCACCGGCTCACCCTGGTGATCGTCTTCGGGCCGGACACGGACGTCCAGCTGCCCGGCGACTCACCCGACAACATCACCCTCGCGCCCAGCGGCGGGCTGATGGTGTGCGAGGACGGCGAGGGCGCGCAGCACGTCTTCGGGCTGACCCGGCGCGGCGAGGTCTACCCGATGGCCCGCGGACGCCAGAACATCGGCACCGATGAGGAGCCCGAGTGGGGTGAGTTCGCGGGCGTCACCTTCGCCCCGGACCGCCGCACGATGTACGTGAACTGCTACACCCCGGGGACCACCTTCGCGATCACCGGGCCCTGGCAGCACTGAGCGGTGCGCTGTGCCTCCCGCCCCGTACGGACGGGGCAGGAGGCTCCGTGTCAGTGCCGCCGCGAACTGAGCACACAGGCGATCGCCGTCGCCCCGGCGGCGAGCACGGCGGTCGCGGCGAGGGGCACCAGCGGCATGGTCACGGTGCCGCTGCGCGAGCCGTTGACCAGCCCCGATACGGCGGCGTTCGCGGGCGAGGCGCCGACCACGGACACCAGCAGCGCGGCGAGCGCGGTCGACAGGACGGCCCAGCCGGGGCGGCGCAGCAGCGGCCGGTTGCACAGCGCGCCCACGGCCGTGCCCAGCAGCGCGCAGGCGAGCGCGGCCAGCAGCCCGGCGACGGTCGCCGGGGCCACGGGCACCCCGACCCGGCCGTCCGCACTGCGCGGATCGCCGACCAGCGCGACGAACAGCGTCCCGGCACCCCCGAGGACGACCGCCGCGCCCAGCGCGGTCAGCACCCCGGCCAAGTGCACCCGGCCCGGACTCTGCGCGGCGGCCGCGCAGGCCCGCGCCGCGGCGGGCTCGTTGGTGACGCACACCCGCACCAGCCAGGCGGCGACCGGCAGCACCCCGGCGGCGGCGAACCCGAAGGAGTCCAGGATCGGCTGCCCGGCCTGCACCCCGATGCCCATGAAGGCGACGTAGAGCAGCAACGGCGGCAGCCAGCGCTGCGACCGGACCAGCAGCGCGGCCTGATAGCGCAGCAGGGCGATCATGAGGCCTCCGGATCCGGATCGGCGGGAACGTCGGCCACCGCGCGGATGTGCCAGGGCGGCCGGGCGGCGAGGAGGGCCCGAAGCAGGTCATCGGAGTCCGCGGCCCCGACGGTCAGTCGTACGACCCGCGGATCGCGGCCCGGGCCGGTGGGCTGCCCGGCCTCGGTGCCGGCCGCGGGCTCGTGCCGTGGCGCGCCGGGGAGGTCCGGCGTGAGGGCGGCTCCCGGCGGGGGCTCGGCCTCGATGCGGACCCGTGGTCCGGCGGCGGTCGGGGGCTCGCCGGGCTCCGGCAGCGCCCGGGCCACCGGCG
>NZ_RIBZ01000309.1:0-19696 GCF_003721215.1 Streptomyces botrytidirepellens | reverse complement strand
CGCGCGGGACGACGAGCCCCCGGTCCGCGAGCCGGTGAGCGTGGTCGGCCGCCCGGGTGCCACCGGGCGGGTGCCCGAGGCGCGGCCGCACCACGCGGGGCGGCAGCACACGGTCCGCTCCGAGCGCACCCCGGTCACCCCGGTCGGCAGCCGCCGTCCGCCGCACGCCGACCGGGTGCCGCGCACCACGACCCCGTTCGGCCCGTCGGCCGGGCGCGGGCGCACCACGGCCACCGGCGGCTAGCCGCCCCGCCGCACCACGGGCCGGTACGCACACCCCCGCGGCCCGCGGCGCAGCGGCGAGCAGATGCGCGGACGAAGGCCCCGGAGGCTCCTGAGGGAGCTTCCGGGGCCTTTGTCACGCCCGGGGCCCGTCCGGAGCGCGCCGCGTCGGCGGCGGGCCGTCAGCCGCGCCAGCAGCGCCGTACGGCGTCGTCGGCGATCTCGAAGTTGATGCGGCCGTACAGGTACTCCATCGTGATGATCGCGCCCGGCGGAAGCGCCCGCACGGTGGTCCAGCCGCGCTCGCGCGCCCGGTCCTCGGCGGTCCGGGCGTCGAGCCCCACATAGCTGTCGAGGTCGTCGTCGGGTTCGGCCGGAAGGTTCGGTACAGGTCCCATGACAGCCACCGTAGGCGTAGCCGAACGGGTGGCGCAGGCAGGAAAAGAACATGTTCCGGCGTGCTGTGGAGCACACCGACAACGCTTCATGCGACCCAGGTCCGCCATTCGTCACACTTGTGTCACAGAAAACACGCCCGGGTTTGTCAACGACTTTGTCACTCTTACGAGCCGCGTGTTGACGCCCCAAAGATGACGGAGAGTTTTCGTCGATATCCCCTGCCAAAGGCAGGGTTCTGGTATAGGCGCGGGGCCGTCCATGACATGCCCTCCGGGGAATTCGACGGGTCGCAGGAATATGCCATCGCCGATCGGGCACCCGGGATCCGGAGCGCACAATTCCGACACAAATCGGGGAATTCGAACCCCGAGGTTTACCCCGCCGGGGCCGCGGTACCCGGCGCCACCGAGGCGAACATGACAGACAGATCCGATGGAACCCGCAAGAAGACGGCGACCAGTGGCCCGAGCCCACTGGCGCTCCTGCGATCCGCCCGGGACCAGCTCGTCGAACTGACGGGCCTGTACCCCGAGTCGATGCCCCGCCTGGAGCAGACCGACGAGGGCTGGGTCCTGGACGTCGAGGTGGTGGAGCTGGCCAGGGTGCCGGAGACGATGAGCCTGATGGCCCTGTACGAGGTGACTCTCGACCCGGACGGCCAGCTCACCGGCTACCGCCGCATCCGCCGTTACGAGCGCGGGCGAAGTGACCGCGGCTGACCGGCAGGGGGAACGGCCGGCCCGGCCGGACACGAGAGGACACACACGACATGACTACGGTTGTTCCGGCACAGCAGAGCAGGGGCGGGGGCGGCACCAGCGGCCTCTACGACGTCCTGGAACTCATCCTCGACCGCGGCCTGGTGATCGACGCGTTCATCCGCGTCTCCCTGGTCGGCATCGAGATCCTCAAGATCGACATCCGGGTCGTGGTGGCGAGCGTCGACACCTACCTCCGGTTCGCCGAGGCGTGCAACCGCCTCGACCTGGAGGCCGGGCCGAACAAGTCCCCCGGCATCCCCGAGATCCTCGACGGCGCCACCGAGGGCGCCGCCCGCAGCAAGACCAAGGGCGCGCTCAGCGGCGCCGGTGAGACCGTCTCCAAGGCCGCCCAGTCGGTGGCCGAGGCGATCCGGGGCGACGAGGAGCCCGAGCCGGAGGAAGCCCGCCCCCGCTCCCGGCGCCCGGCGGCCCGCAAGTCCACGTCCGGGTCGAGGAAGAGCGAGGAGAGCTGATGAGCACCTATGTGTACGGGATCGCCCGCGGCACCCTCCCGGACCTCGGCGACACCCTGCTCGGCATCGGCGACCCGCCGCTGCCGGTCCGCGCGCTCAACGAGGGCGAGCTGGCCGCGATCGTCAGCGACTGCCCGCCGGAGCTGAAGCCCCGGCGCCGCGACCTGCTGGCCCATCAGCACGTGCTGACCGAGGTGAGCGACAAGCGCTCCGTGCTGCCGATGCGGTTCGGGTCGGTCTCCGCCAGCGACGAGGACGTCCGCACGGTGCTGACCCGGCACGCCGACCGCTACGAGGACCAGCTCCAGCGGCTGGCCGACCGGGTGGAGTACAACGTCAAGGCGGTGCACGACGAGGACGCGGTGCTCCACCAAGTGCTCTCCGAGGAGCCGGAGTTGCGGCTGATGGCCGAGGCCAACCGGGCCGCGGGCGGCGGCACCTACGAGGAGCGGATGCGCTTCGGCGAGCTGGTGGCGAACGCGGTGCGGGCCCGTGAGGTACGCGACGCGCGGATCGTGGAGGAGGCGCTGGCCCCCGTCACCGAGGCGGCGCGCCCCGGCCCGGAGGGCGGCGGCTGGTTCCTGAGCCTGTCGATGCTGCTGGCCAAGGACGGCGCCGAACCGCTGCTGGAGGCGGTCGCCGACCTGGAGAACGCCCACCCCTGGGTGAAGCTGCGGGTGAACGGCCCGCTGCCGCCCTACAGCTTCGTCGAATCCTGATGCTGCTGATCGGCTGGGTGATCGGACAGGTGCTCGCCGCGGCGGAGCGCGAGTACTACGACCCGGCCGCGATCCAGCGCGAACTGATCGCCCTGGAGACGCGGCTGGAGGACGGGGAGATCGACGAGGCGGAGTTCGAGCGGCAGGAGGACCTGCTGCTCGACCGGCTGGAGGAGGCGCAGCAATGGGCGAACGGGACCCTGTGACCACCGCGTACGGCTCCCCGTCGGCGTCGTACGGGTCGTCGGCGGCCTACGGTGCGCCCGGTCCGTCCGGGCTCGCCACCCGTGGTGATTCGGCCAATCTCGCCGACATCCTGGAGCGGGTGCTCGACAAGGGCGTGGTCATCGCGGGCGACATCCGTATCAATCTGCTCGACATCGAGCTCCTCACGATCAAGCTGCGGCTCATCGTGGCCTCCGTCGACAAGGCCAAGGAGATGGGCATCGACTGGTGGGAGCACGACCCGTCGCTGTCGTCGCGCGCCCGCCGGGCCTCGGTGGAGAACGGCACGAGCGAGGAGGCCGCCGGATGACCGACGCGACCAACGTGACCGACCCGACGGACAACACGACCGAAGCCACCGCGGCGACCACCGCGACCGACCCGACCGCCGCGACCGGAACGCTGGAGTACGCGTACGCCGTCGTCCGCGAGGCCGACACCCCGCACGCCGCCCTGGAGCGGGTGCGCGGGGTCGCGGGCGAACCGGTGCGCGCCGTCCGCCATCTGGGGCTCGCCGTGCTGGCGGGCTCCGTACCGGCCGCCGACTTCGACGAGGGGCCGCTGCGCGAGCGGCTGGAGGACCTGACGTGGCTGGAGGGCGTCGCCCGCGCCCATCAGCAGGTGGTCGACACGGCCGGGGCGGACACGTGCGTCATCCCGGTCCGGATGGCCACCGTCTGCCGCGGCGAGGAAGGGCTGCGGCGGCTGCTCGCCTCCGGCCGGGACCGGTTCGCGACGGCGCTGGACCGGCTGGAGGGCCGCGTGGAGTGGGGCGTCAAGGTGTACGCGGCGCCCGCACCGGCCGAGGAGCCGTCCGCCGAGCCCTCGGCCGCCTCTTCGGGCCGCGACTATCTGCGCCGCCGCGGCGCCCAGCGGCGCGCCTCCGAGCAGCGATGGGGGCGTACGGAGGAGGGCGCGCGCCGGGTACACGAGACGCTCGCCGCGCTCGCCGAGGGCGCCCGCCTGCATCCGCCGCAGGACGTACGGCTGTCGGGCGAGGCGGACCGCAATGTGCTCAACGCGGCGTATCTGATCCCGCACGAGGAGAGCGAGGCGTTCGCGGAGCGGGTGGGCGAGCTGGCCGGGCGCGAGGCGGCACTGCGGCTGGAGCTGACCGGCCCGTGGGCGCCGTACTCCTTCGTCGCCGCCGAGGGCAACGGACGAGCCGAACCGTGACCACGAGCACGAGCCCGCTCGCCCACCGGCAGATCGCCCTGGTGGACCTGCTGGACCGGCTGCTCGCGGGCGGCGTGGTCATCACCGGCGACGTGACCCTGCGCATCGCCGACGTGGACCTCGTACGCATCGATCTGCGGGCGCTCATCAGCTCGGTGAACGAGAACGTGCCATCCCCCTGGGACGAGCCGCGACAACCGCGAGGACCGGAGGAACCGTGAGCCGGAAGCTGGAGCTGGACCAGGACACCGTCGAGCGCGATCTGATGAAGCTGGTGCTGACCGTCGTCGAGCTGCTGCGGCAGCTGATGGAACGGCAGGCGCTGCGCCGGGTGGACCAGGGGGACCTGACGGAGGACCAGGAGGAGCGGATCGGGCAGACCCTGATGCTGCTGGAGGACCGCATGGGGACGCTGTGCGAGCGCTACGGCATCAAGGAGTCCGACCTCAACCTGGACCTCGGGCCGCTCGGCCCGCTGCTGCCCCCGAGAGAGTGACGCCGCCCTGAGAGTGACACCCGGGACAGTGACACCTGGGACATAGCCTCGCGCATCACCACAAATCGGGCGATCATGGGCCGGAGCCGACCCCAGCGACCGCCTCAGGGAGCCCCGATGGTGACAGGCACCGCGCGTCCCGCGGCAGGACCGACTGGACCGGCCGGGCGAGGACGTCTGGCGCGCCGGGGCCGGGTGCTGGCCGACTGGCTGACCACCACCGACCACAAGAAGATCGGCCATCTCTATCTGATCTCCTCGTTCGGCTTCCTCCTGGTGGGCGGCGTGCTGGCGCTGGTGATGCGCGCCGAACTGGCCCGGCCCGGGATCCAGATCCTCTCCCAGGAGGCCTACAACCAGGCGTTCACCCTGCACGGCACGATCATGCTGCTGCTGTTCGCGACGCCCGCCTTCGCCGGGTTCGCCAACGAGATCATGCCGCTCCAGATCGGCGCGCCCGATGTCGCCTTCCCGCGCCTGAACATGCTGTCGTACTGGCTGTATCTCTTCGGCGGGCTGATCGTGGTCGCCGGCCTCATGCTGCCCGGGGGCGGGGCGGACTTCGGCTGGACCGCCTACGCCCCGCTGAACAGCATGGTCCGCTCCCCCGGCGTCGGCGCCGACATGTGGATCATGGGGCTGGCGCTCTCCGGTTTCGGCACCATCCTCGGCGCGGTGAACTTCGTGACGACCATCATCACGATGCGCGCCCCGGGGATGACGATGTTCCGGATGCCGATCTTCACCTGGAACATCCTCTTCACCTCGATCCTCATCCTGATGGCGTTCCCGGTGCTCGCGGCGGCGCTGCTGGTGCTGGAGGCGGACCGGCGGTTCGGGGCGATGGTGTTCGACGCGGCCTACGGCGGGGCGCTGCTGTGGCAGCACCTGTTCTGGTTCTTCGGCCATCCCGAGGTCTACATCATCGCGCTGCCGTTCTTCGGCATCATCACCGAGATCGTCCCGGTCTTCTCGCGCAAGCCCATCTTCGGTTATCTGACGCTGATCGGCGCGACGATGGCCATCACCGCCCTGTCGATGGTGGTCTGGGCGCACCACATGTTCGCCACCGGGGCGGTGCTGCTGCCCTTCTTCTCGCTGCTGTCCTTTCTGATCGCGGTGCCCACCGGCGTGAAGTTCTTCAACTGGATCGGCACCATGCAGGGCGGCTCGCTGTCCTTCGAGGCGCCCATGCTGTGGGCGGTCGGCTTCATGGTGAGCTTCCTGTTCGGCGGGCTGACCGGCGTCATCCTGGCCTCGCCCCCGCTGGACTTCCACGTCACGGACACGTACTTCGTCGTGGGCCACTTCCACTACGTGGTCTTCGGGACCGTGGTGTTCGCGATGTTCGCGGGCTTCTACTTCTGGTGGCCCAAGTTCACCGGGAAGCTGCTGGACGAACGGCTGGCCCGGATCCACTTCTGGACGCTGTTCATCGGCTTCCACCTCACGTTCCTGGTGCAGCACTGGCTGGGCGCGGAGGGGATGCCGCGCCGCTACGCCGACTATCTGGCGGCGGACGGCTTCACGGCGCTGAACATGGTCTCCACGATCGGCGCCTTCCTGCTGGGGATCTCGACGCTGCCGTTCCTCTACAACGTCTGGAAGACGGCCCGGTACGGCACGAAGGTCGAGGCGGACGACCCCTGGGGCTTCGGCCGCTCGCTGGAGTGGGCGACGTCCTGCCCGCCGCCCCGCCACAACTTCCTGACGCTGCCGCGGGTGCGCAGCGAGTCGCCCGCCTTCGATCTGCACCATCCCGAGGTGGCCATGGTCGAGCAGGAGCGGGACCAGCAGCTGAGGGGCACCCGGGGGACGATCAGCCCGGAGCGCGGTCGCCCAGAGCGCGGTCCAGGCGGTCCCTGATCTCGCGGATGTGCTCGATGAGTTCGACCGGTTCGCGCACCTCGAAGTCGAAACCGGCCAGCACGATGTGGACCACCAGGACGTCGAGGCCGTGGGCCCCGGTGTGCAGCAGACAGCTGTGCTCGTCGACGGCCTCCAGCGTCCCCGCCGCGGGCGAGATGCGCTGCGCCGCCCGCTCGACGGGCACCCGCAGCAGGACGGTGGCCTGCTCGCGGTAGACGGCGCCCGACACGCCCCGGGCGACATACGCCGCGAGATCGTCCGCGGGCGGGCGGCGCGGCGTGAAGCGGGGGCCGTGCGGCGGGGTGGGGGTGATGCGATCGACCCGGTACGTACGCCAGTCGTCCCGGTCCACGTCCCAGGCGACCAGGTACCACCTGCGCTGAGCCGCGACGAGGCGGAGCGGTTCCGCGGTGCGGCGGGTGACCGTACCGCCGTGGTCGCGGTAGGTGAAGCGCAGCGCTTGAGCGTCCCGGCAGGCGCTCGCCAGCTCGATCAGGACCGCCGGGTCCGCCGCGGGGCCCTGGACCGCGCCGGGCATCGGCACGGTGAACGAGCTCAGCGCGCTCACCCGGCGGCGCAGCCGGTCCGGCAGCACCTGTTCCAGTTTGGCGAGGGCGCGTACGGAGGTCTCCTCGATGCCCTCGACGCCGCCCGTGGCCTGGCGCAGCCCGACCGCGACCGCCACCGCCTCCTCGTCGTCCAGCAGCAGCGGCGGCAGCTGGGCGCCCGCGGAGAGCCGGTAGCCGCCCGCCGTGCCGGGGGCGGAGTGCACGGGGTAGCCCAGCTCGCGCAGCCGGTCGATGTCGCGGCGCACCGTGCGCGGGGTGACGCCGAGCCGGTCGGCGAGGTCCGCGCCGGACCATTCGCGGTGGGCCTGGAGCAGGGAGAGCAGACGGAGCAGCCGGGCCGAGGTCTCCAACATGGGGCCGAGTCTGCCAGCCCTTGAGGACGGAGGGTGTCCTCAAGGGCCCTCAAGGGCGGTCACCGATGGCCCGCCGGGTGAGCGGAGGCGCTCAGTCCGGGTCGGCGACCCGGACCGACAGATCGTTGTCGACGGTGTAGTACGGACGGACCGCGGCGGTGCCGTGCGGGGCGTCGACCGTCCGCACCGGGTAGGTGAAGATCTCCTTCTTGTCCGCGACGTCGTCGAGTATCCGGGCGAGCCGCACCGGGGCCGCCGCCCCGTCCGCCGGGCGCAGCCACAGGTCCCACAGGTCCGCGCCGCCGCCCCAGCGCTCCGCGAGCCGCGCGTAGTCGAGGGTGAAGGAGAACGTGGCGCCGTCCCCCCTCACCGGCGCCGTGCACACCAGGCTCCGGTCCCGGCGGCAGCGGGCCTCGGCCACCGCGCCGTCCAGCCAGCCGTCCGGGTGCTCCACCCGGTACAGCCGCCCGCTGACCGTCATCGTGCCGTCCTCCAGCCGGATCTCCCCGGCCTCGGCGTGCGGCACCCTGCGCCAGGTGCGCAGGCTGAGGTTGCCGTGCTTGGTGGCGTAGGGGATGCGGACGGACAGCGGCGAGGTGCTGGGGCCGGGCCTGCGGTCGACCAGCGAGCGCAGATCGTGCAGGCCGGGAACGAGCCGCCGCGGCTCCTGCTCCCCGTACGCCACGAACACGTCCCAGCGGCCCTCGGGCAGGGCGACGGTGCCCGGCAGCGCGGCCTGCAACCGGCCGTCGGCGGTGGGGCCGAGCGGCAGCCGGACCTCGGCGTCGTCGGCGGGCCCGGCGCCGCGCCGCACCAGCACCAGCGCCCCGCTCCAGTCGTCGTAGCTCCCCGGCTCCGGACGGACCCAGTCGGAGATGTGGAAGGTGAGTCCACCGGCGGAGTCCGCGACGCAGTCGGCGCGCGTCGCGGCGGTCTCGATGGCTTCCCTCATGCTGTCCCCTTCAACGGGCTCCATGGGCTCCATGCGCTCGGCCGCTCTCGCGCTCACGGTTCCGCTCATGCCATTCGCACCCTTCGCATCGCCTCGGTCGTCGCCATCGCCCCGCCGACCAGCGAGCCGCGGGCCCGGTGCAGCGAGCCGCGCAGCCCGCCGCGCGCCGACAGGTCGGCGAAGAGGCTCTCGTAGCGGCCGGCGACCCGGGACGGGTCGAAGCGGGCGGAGTCCTTCAGGGCCGCCTGGCCCATCTGCTGACGCAGTTCGTCGTTGTTGATGAGGTCCAGCAGCGCGGTGGCGATCGCGTTGGTGTCGCCGGTCGGGACGAGGCGGCCGTCCACGCCGTTGTCGATGATCTCGGCCGGGCCGTGCGGGCAGTCGGTGGCGACGACCGGGAGGCCGCAGCGCATCGCCTCCACGATGGTCATGCCGAACGACTCCAGGCTGGAGGTGACGGCCGCTATCGAGCCCTTGGCCCACTCGGGGTCCAGGGGGTTGGCGGGGCCCATGAGGAAGACGTGGTTGTAGAGGCCGAGCTTGTCGATGAGGGCGCGCAGCTTGGCGCGCTGCTCGCCTCCGCCGTAGATCCGCAGCCGCCAGTCCGGGCGGGCCGCGCTGACCTTGGCGAACGCCCGTATCAGCAGGTCGTACCGTTTCACCGGGGCGAGCCGGCCCGCCGCGACGACCCATTTGCCGGTGCCGTCGGCCGGTTCCAGCCCGGGCTCGGGGACGCTGTTGGGCACGGATTCGATCCGTACGCCCGGCAGCCGCATCTCGGCGCGGTAGTCCTGGGCGTCGGCCTCGGTCACGGTCGTCACCGCGTCCAGCCGGGGGTAGAAGCCCCGCAGGGTGCGCTTCAGCCCCTTGGAGTGGGTGCTGAGCGTCAGATGCTCCTGGCCGACCCGGACCGGGCCGCGGCGCGCCTCCCGGGCGATGTGCACATTGAGGCCCGGGCGGGTGCCGACCACCACGTCCGCCCGGAGCCGCCGCAGATGCTCGCCGATCCGGCGGTCGGTCAGCTCGCTGTACTGCTCGTACCGGCCCTCGGTGACCGGGAAGACCTTCGCGGGCCGCGTGTACGCGGGGTCGTCGCCCTCGTAACCGGGGCCGTTCTTACGGATGTCGACGAGATGGCTGATCCGCACGTTCGGACCGGGGTCGAAGATCGGCTGATCCCGGTGGCGGAACACCGAGACGATCTCCACGTCATGTTGCTCGCCCAGGGTGCGGGCAAGGTTGTACGTGGTCCGGATCGTCCCGCCGATCCCGTACGCGTTGTGAATCAGGAATGAGATGTGCATCCGTCCCGTATCCCACCGTTTTTGTGCGGACGGGGGTCTCGTCCGCCTACCACGAGGTAAGACCCCGAAAGTGGTTGTCGGGTTGGGTTCCATCACTGTCTTGTTCCCCAACAGATAGGAAATCGGTAGCCAATTCAGGGAACTTCCGAGGGAACTGACGCATCAGAGGTGCGGCGGGCTCCAGGCCGCGTGACCCCCGCCGTGGATGGCCGTTGTCTACGTATGAGCCGGGGACCGCCCGGCCCACGGACCGAGACCGAGGAGCCACCCGTGCCGCGCATGCTCGACGTCAGCGATGACGTACGCGCCGAGATCGGCGACGAAGAAGCCGACCGGCTGCTCGCCGGTGACAACGCCCCGGGCGCCTACGACTGCACGTCCTGCCGCACCCCCGGCAACTCCGACCAGGAGCGCACCAGCACGGTGCTGTTCGTGGGACAGGAGACCGCCGTGCTCGCGTTCGCGCACGCCACCTGCGTTCCCTCCCAGGTCGTCCCGGTCTCCGAGGAGCAGCTGGCCGGTGCGGTCCGGTCCATCACCGCCGAGGAATCCGCGCCGTACGCGGCCGAGCCGCCGCCGCCCGCGCAGCCCGCCCCCGCCTACTCCGCCCCCGCCGCCCACGCCTACTCCGCCCCGCCGCAGCAGGCGGTGCTCGGCGTCACCAGCGGGGTGGTGCTGGTGGGCGGGGAGCAGCGCCCGGCGCTGGTCGTCGAGCCGACCGGGCCGATCACCCGGCCCGGCGCGACCGGGCACGGCGACGACTTCCTCCCGCTCCTCACCGAGCAGGGCTTCCTGCCCGTGGTCGACCTCGGCCGGCCGCCGGTGGCCATCCCCGGCTGGTCGGTGCTGCTCGCCATGGGGCAGCTGCACGCGGTGCTGATGCCCGCGGCGGGCGGCGGCTCCCCGGTGGCCTGGTGGCAGGCGCACAGCCCGATGCCGCTCAGCGAGGGCTGGCGCAGCGCGGTGGGCCGCTCCCAGCAGGTCCTGGTGTACGCGGCGGCGGCGGGCACGATCGGCACCCAGCCGCGGGAGGACCAGCTGCGCGCCGCCCTGGACCGGGCCGCGGCGCGCGGCGCGCTGGTCGGCGCCTCGATGCCGCTCGCGGGCACCTGATCCGGTGACCCACCCCGTCCCGGGCCGCTGCCTGACCCAAGCGGCCCATTCGCCGCCCATGCCGCATCCCAAGAGCGGCCTGGTCGTTGGCACATACGTGCACGCATACGACCTCCCCTACCGCTCCCCCTCGTACGCCCATATCCCGGCCATGCGCCCGGCGCTGGAGGCGTCGCCCGACCCGTGGCGGCACTCCGCGACGCCGATCTACGACGCGCTGTACGCGGAGTACCGGCGGCTGTTCCGGGCGTTGCCCGGCGACCGGTCGGACGAGGAGGATCTGGGGTTCGTCGCGTTCAGCGCCATCGGCCAGCCCCGCGGCCTGACCAGTGGCGGCCACGGCGGGGCCTGGGACACCGGCGGGCTGTACTACCGCACGTACCTTCCCGCCCTGCCGCCCGGCCAGCGCGACGGGCGGTACTGAGCGTTGAAGGGGCGCCACCGGAAGCGGTGGCGCCCCTTCAGCGGTTACTTCTTACGGCCGCGCTTCTCGCGCACCCGCACCGAGATCTGGATCGGGGTGCCCTCGAAGCCGAACTCCTCGCGCAGCCGCCGCTCGATGAAGCGGCGGTAGCCCGCCTCCAGGAAGCCCGAGGCGAAGAGGACGAACCGCGGCGGCCGGGTGCCGGCCTGGGTGCCGAACAGGATGCGGGGCTGCTTGCCGCCGCGGATCGGGTGCGGGTGGGAGGCGACGATCTCGCCGAGGAACGAGTTCAGCCGCCCGGTCGGCACCCGGGTCTCCCAGCCCGCCAGCGCCGTCTCGATCGCCGGGACGAGCTTCTCCATGTGGCGGCCGGTGCGGGCCGAGACGTTGACCCGGGGCGCCCACTGGATCTGCCCCAGCTCGGTCTCGATCTCGCGCTCCAGGTAGTAGCGGCGCTCCTCGTCGAGGGTGTCCCACTTGTTGTACGCGATGACCAGCGCGCGCCCGGCCTCCACGGCCATCGTGACGATCCGCTGGTCCTGGACGCTGATGGGCTCGCTGGTGTCGATGAGGACGACCGCGACCTCGGCCTTCTCCACGGCGGCCGCGGTGCGCAGCGAGGCGTAGTAGTCGGCGCCCTCCTGGAGGTGGACGCGGCGGCGGATACCGGCGGTGTCCACGAACTTCCAGGTGATCCCGCCGAGTTCGATCAGCTCGTCCACCGGGTCGCGGGTGGTGCCCGCGATCTCGTTGACGACCACCCGCTCCTCGCCCGCCACCTTGTTGAGCAGCGAGGACTTGCCGACGTTCGGGCGGCCGATGAGCGCGATGCGGCGCGGGCCGCCGAGCGTGGCACCGAAGGTCTGGGCCGGGGCCTCGGGCAGCGCCTCCAGCACCGCGTCGAGCATGTCGCCGGTGCCGCGGCCGTGGAGGGCGGAGACCGGGTGGGGCTCGCCGAGGCCGAGGGACCACAGCATCGCCGCGTNCGGAGACCGGGTGGGGCTCGCCGAGGCCGAGGGACCACAGCATCGCCGCGTCCGCCTCGCCGCTCGGGCCGTCGACCTTGTTGGCGCACAGCACGACCGGCTTCCCGGCCCGGCGCAGCAGCTTGACGACGGCCTCGTCGGTGTCGGTCGAGCCGACCGTGGCGTCCACCACGAAGACCACCGCGTCGGCGGCCTCGATGGCGAACTCGGCCTGGGCGGCCACGGACGCGTCGATGCCGAGCACGTCCTGTTCCCAGCCGCCGGTGTCGACCACCTTGAAGCGGCGGCCGGACCACTCGGCCTCGTAGGTGACCCGGTCGCGGGTGACGCCCGGCTTGTCCTCGACGACCGCCTCGCGGCGGCCGATGACCCGGTTCACCAGGGTCGACTTGCCGACGTTCGGGCGGCCGACGACGGCGAGCACCGGCAGCGGGCCGTGCCCCGCCGCGGCGAGGTCGCCCTCGACCTGTTCCAGGTCGAAGCCCTCCTGCGCGGCGAGCTCCATGAACTCCGCGTACTCGGCGTCGCCCAGCTCTCCGTGCTCGTCGCCGCCGCTGTGGATCTGGTCGTTCATGAAGTGATGTCCTCGTCGTCCCTCAGTGCCGCGCGCCCTCCTGGGCGCACGGGTTATGTCTCGTTGTGGCGGCCCGTGAGCCGCCTGGCGCTCCCCAGGTGCTCGCCCAGACGCTTCTGGATGAGCACGGTCGCCTCGTCCAGCGCCGCCCGGGTCCGCCGGCCGCTGCCGTCCCCCGCCCGGAACGCGTCGCCGAAGACCACGTCGATCCGGCTGCGCAGCTTCGGCAGCGCCCGGGCCCGCCCGTCGGCCCGCCGCTGCTCGCCGGTGCCGAGCACGGCCACCGGCACGATCGGGGCGCCGGACCGTACGGCGAAGTACGCGAGCCCCGAGCGCAGCGACGCGAAGTCGCCCTCGCCGCGGGTGCCCTCGGGGAAGATCCCCAGCATCCCGCCGCGCTTCAGCACGCCCAGCGCATGGGTGATCGCTGTGCGGTCGGCGCTCTCCCGGTCCACCTTCAGCTGACCGATGGAGCGCAGGAACGGGTCCAGCGGACCGGTGAACGCCTCCTTCTTGACCAGGAAGTGCAGCGGCCGGGGCGAGGTGCCGATCAGCATCGGGCCGTCGATGTTGTGGGAGTGGTTCCCGGCCAGGATGACGGGCCCGGCGGACGGGATCCGCCACGCGCCCAGCACCCGCGGCCGCCACAGCCCGTACATCAGGCCGATGCCGATCCCGCGCCCCACCGCGGCACCGGCCGCGCTCGGCAGCGCCGGGTCGGCGGTGGCGGTCATGCGGCGGCCCGCTTCTCCTCGACCAGCGTGACCACGCACTCGATGACCTGGTCGAGGGTGAGGTCGGTGGTGTCGACCTCGACCGCGTCGTCCGCCTTCGCCAGCGGCGACGCCTTACGGCCCGAGTCGGCGGCGTCCCGCTTGGCGAGCGCCGCCTGGGTGGCGGCCAGGTCGGAGGCCTCCTTGCCCTTCAGCTCCCCGCTACGGCGGGCGGCGCGCGCCTCGGCGGAGGCGGTGAGGAAGATCTTGAGGTCGGCGTCCGGGAGCACGGTGGTGCCGATGTCCCGGCCCTCGACCACCATGCCGCGCGGCGCCTCGGTGGCGATCGTCCGCTGGAGCTCGGTGATCACCTGGCGCACCTCGGGGACCGCGCTGACCGCGCTGACCCGGGAGGTGACCTCCTGGGTGCGGATCGGCGCCGAGACGTCGGTGCCGTCGACAGTGATCGTCGGGGCGGCCGGGTCGGTGCCGGAGACGATGACCGGCTTGCGGGCGGCGTCGGCCACGGCGACGGCGTCCTCGACGTCGATGCCGTTGTTCACCATCCACCAGGTGATCGCGCGGTACTGGGCGCCGGTGTCCAGGTAGCCGAGGCCGAGCTTGGCCGCGACGGCCTTGGACGTACTGGACTTGCCCGTGCCTGCGGGGCCGTCGATCGCGACAATCACTGCTGCCGGGGCGGTCCGGGCGGCGGTTTCCACGGTGACAGACACCTTTCGTATGCACGGGGCTGGGTTGAACGGAGCTTGGTTGGAGCCCCGGACAAGGTTACTGGCTCATCCGGGGCTCCCGGTCACTGCCGGATGGACCAGCCCCGCTCGCGCAGGGCCGTGGTCAGACCGGGGGCGGCGGCGGGCTCCACCATCAGCTGGATCAGGCCCGCCTGCTGGCCGGTGGCGTGCTCGATCCGCACGTCCTCGATGTTGACGCCCGCCCGGCCCGCGTCGGCGAAGATCCGGGCCAGCTCGCCCGGCTGGTCGCCGATGAGAACCGTCACGGTCTCGTAGACGGCCGAGGCGGCGCCGTGCTTGCCCGGCACCCGCTCGCGCCCGGCGTTGCCGCGGCGCAGCACGTCCTCGATCCCGGCCGCTCCCCCGCCGCGCTTGGCGTCGTCGGCCGACTGGAGCGCGCGCAGCGCCCGTACCGTCTCGTCCAGGTCGGCGGCGACCGCGGCGAGCACGTCCGCGACCGGGCCGGGGTTGGCCGACAGGATGTCGATCCACATCGCGGGGTCGGAGGCCGCGATCCGGGTCACATCGCGGATGCCCTGGCCGCACAGCCGCACCGCGGTCTCGTCGGCGTCCCGCAGCCGCGCCGCGACCATGCTGGAGAGCAGGTGCGGGGTGTGCGAGACGAGCGCCACGGCCCGGTCGTGCGCGTCGGCGTCCATCACCACGGGCACGGCGCGACACAGCGCGACCAGTTCCAGTGCGAGATTGAGCACTTCGGTATCGGTGTCGGCGCCCGGTGTGAGCACCCACGGCCGCCCCTCGAACAGGTCCGCGGTGGCCGCCAGCGGCCCGGAGCGCTCCCGCCCGGCCATCGGATGCGTACCGATGTACCGGGTCAGGTCGCAGCCCAGCTCCTCCAGCTCCCGGCGCGGCCCGCCCTTGACGCTGGCCACGTCCAGCACCGCCCGCGCCACACCCCTGCGCAGCACGTCGGCCACCGTCCGCGCCACGTACGCGGGCGGCACGGCGACGATCGCCAGGTCCACAGGCCCGTCCGGCTCACCTTGCGTACCGGCCCCGAGCGCCTCCGCGGTCCGCGCCGCGTCCGCGTCGTGGTCGGCGAGGTGCACGTGGATGCCGCGGCCCGCGAGGGTGAGCGCGGCGGAGGTACCGATCAGTCCGGTACCGATGACGAGGGCTGTTCTCACTGGGCGATGTCCTTGCGGAGGGCCGCCGCGGCGCCGAGGTACACATGGGCGACGTCGGTCTTGGCGAGGTCGGTCTCGACGTGCGCGAGTATCCGGACGACCCGCGGCATGGCCCCGGCGATGTCCAGCTCCTGCGCACAGATCAGCGGCACATCGGTGATCCCCAGCTTGCGCGCGGCCACCGCGGGGAAGTCGCTGTGCAGATCGGGCGTGGCCGTGAACCAGACGCTGATCAGATCGTCCGGCACCAGGCTGTTGCGCTCCAGGATGGCGGTCAACAGCTCGGAGACCTGCTCCCGCATGTGCCCCGCTTCGTCCCGCTCCAGCTGAACCGCCCCGCGGACCGCTCGTACCGCCACGTCTGTGCTCCCTGCGCCTGCTCTGCCGTGCTGCCCGTGCCGCGTCTTCCGCGCGTCCTCCACGCCGTACGCGTCCCCAGTGTCCCCGATCAGCCTAACCAGCCGGAACCGCGCCCCCTCACGCGTCCCACAGGGAGCCGAGCGCCAGCAGCTCCTCCCGGTACTCGATCCGCCCGGTCCACTCGGCGGGCCATGCCCCGGCGCCCAGATACGCACCGGCGAAGGCGCCGGTGAGGCAGGCGATCGAGTCCGAGTCGCCGGAGGAGCAGGCGGCCCGGCGCAGGGCGAGCACCGGCTCCTCGGGGAGGAGCAGGAAGCACAGCAGCCCCGTGGCCAGCGCCTCCTCCGCGATCCAGCCCGCGCCGGTGGCCAGGCACGGATCGGCCTCCGGGTCGGGGGCGCGCAGCGCGTCGTCCAGCCGGTCGAGGACGCCCAGGCAGTCGTCCCAGCCGCGCGCCATGAACGTCGTGGGCGAGGGGTCGTGGGAGTGCCGCCAGAGGTCGCCCAGCCAGTCCTCGCGGTAGCGGGTGCGGTTCTCCTCGGCGTACGCGCGCAGAAGACCGGGCAGCTCGGCCGGGCGGGCGCCCTGCGCCAGCACGTACACCGCGTGCGCCGTCAGCTCGCTCGCGGCGAGCGCGGTCGGATGCCCGTGGGTCAGCGCGGACTGGAGCTGTGCGGCCCCCGCCCGCTGGTCGCCGGTCAGCCCGGGTGCCAGCCCGAGGGGCGCGACGCGCATATTGGCGCCGCAGCCCTTGGAGCCGAGCTGGCTCGCCTCCGCCCAGGGACGCTCCTCCTGGCTGAGCAGATGGCAGGCCCGCAGACAGGTGGCACCGGGCGCCCGGTTGTTGTCCGGGGAGCGCCACCACTCGACGAACTCCTCCCGCACCGGCCGGGTGAAGCGCAGCGGCGCGAGGTAGCCCCGCTCCATCGCCGTGCGCAGCCCGCGGCCGAGCGCCAGGGTCATCTGGGTGTCGTCCGTGACGTACGCGGTCCCCGGATGCCCCGGCAGCTCCATCTGCCGCCACGGCCCGCACTTGGCGAGGATCGACGGCACGTCGTTGAACTCCGTCGGGAAGCCGAGGGCGTCACCGAGCGCCAGGCCGAGCAGGGATCCGGTCGCCGGGCACTCGACGGGCGCGGTCAGAGGTCCACCTCGCGCATCAGCATGCCGACCTCGGTGTTGGTGAGGCGGCGGAGCCAGCCGGACTTCTGGTCGCCGAGGGCGATGGGGCCGAAGGCGGTGCGGACCAGCTTTTCGACCGGGAAGCCGGCCTCGGAGAGCATGCGGCGGACGATGTGCTTGCGGCCCTCGTGGAGGCTGACCTCGACGAGGTAGTTCTTGCCGGTGTTCTGGACCACCTTGAAGTGGTCCGCGCGGGCGTAGCCGTCCTCCAGCTCGATGCCGTTCTTGAGCTGCTTGCCGAGGTCGCGCGGCAGGGGGCCCTGGATGGCGGCGAGGTAGGTCTTCTTCACGCCGTAGCGGGGGTGGGTGAGGCGGTGGGCCAGCTCGCCGTGGTTGGTGAGCAGGATGATGCCCTCGGTCTCGGTGTCGAGGCGGCCGACGTGGAAGAGCCGGGTCTCGCGGTTGGTGACGTAGTCGCCGAGGCACTGGCGGCCGTCCGGGTCCTCCATGGTGGAGACCACACCGGCGGGCTTGTTCAGCGCGAAGAACAGGTACGACTGGGTGGCGACGGTCAGCCCGTCGACCTTGATCTCGTCCTTCTCCGGGTCGACCCGCAGCCCCTGCTCGGTGACGATCTTGCCGTTGACCTCGACGCGGGCCTGGTCGATCAGGTCCTCGCAGGAACGGCGCGAACCCATGCCCGCGCGGGCCAGGACCTTCTGGAGCCGCTCGCCGTCCTGCTCGCCGAAGGTCTTGGGCAGCTTGGTCTGCGGCTTGTTGTGGCGGGCCCGGTTCCGCTCCTCTATCTGGGCCTCGTACTCGCGCGGGCGGGCCGGGGCGTTCGGCTTCCGGCCGCGGCCGCCGACGCCCTTGGGGGCACCGCTCTTGGCCGCGCCGCCCCGGGGGCCGCCGCCGCTCTGCTTCGGGGCGCCCGCGTCGTAACGGCGCTCCTCGGGGCGGGGGCGACCGGTGCGCTTCTGCTTGTCGTCGCGCCCGTTCCCGGCCCCCCGGTAGTTCTTGCCGCCGCTGCTGCCGCCGCTGCCGCCGCTACCGCTGCCCCTGCTGTTCCTGCCGCTGCTTCGCATCAAGTTTCCGTCTGAGAGTGGCTGCTGTCGTCTGCGTCTACGTGTGCGTGTGTTACGTCTGTGTCCGGTGCGTCCGGGTCGAACGAGGGCACGCCCTCCTGGGACTCGCCCTCGACCGCGTCCACCTCGGGGAGGAACGGTGCCAGCTCGGGAAGCTCGTCCAGGCCGCGCAGACCCATCCGCTCCAGGAAGTAGTTCGTCGTCCTGTACAGGATCGCACCTGTTTCGGGTTCCGTGCCCGCCTCCTCCACCAGTCCGCGCTGGAGGAGGGTGCGCATCACGCCATCGCAGTTGACGCCGCGGACGGCGGAGACGCGGGAACGGCTGACCGGCTGACGGTACGCGACCACCGCGAGGGTTTCCAAAGCGGCCTGGGTGAGCCGGGCGTGCTGGCCGTCCAGGACGAAGCCCTCGACGGCCGCGGCGTACGCGGGCCGGGTGTAGTACCGCCAGCCGCCCGCGACCAGCCGCAGCTCGAAGCCGCGGCCCTGCGCCGTGTACTCGTCCGCCAGCTCCCGCAGTGCCCCCGCGATCGCGCGGCGCGGGCGGTCCAGCACCTTGGCGAGGTGCTCCTCGGTGGCGGGTTCGTCGACGACCATGAGGACGGCTTCCAGCGCGGGCTTGAGGTCGAGTGCCGCGACCTCCGAGGGCTCGGTCTCGGTCTCGGCTGCGGTGACCGGCTCGCTCATGTCCGTACCTCCTGTGCCTGCGCCTTCTGTGCCTGCGCCTTCTGTGCCTGCGCCTTCTGTGGCTGCGCCTCCTGGTCGAACTCATCGGTGACCAGCGGCCCCTGTCCGTCCTCCGCGCCGCCCGTCCAGCGCACCAGGAGCGCCCCCAGCGCCTCCGACTGGTCGAGCAGGACCGCGCGCTCCCGGTACAGCTCCAGCAGCGCCAGGAAGCGGGCCACGACGGTGAGCACGTCCGGCGCGTCCTCGGTGAGCGCGGCGAAACTGGCCTCCCCCAGCTCCCGCAGCCGCCCCACCACGACCTCCGCCTGTTCCCGCACGCTCACCAGCGGGGCGTGGATGTGGTCGACGTACACCTGGGGCTTGGGCTTGGCCTGCATCGCCTTCACGGCCAGCTTCGCGAACCCCTCCGGCCCGACGCGGATGACGACGTCGGGCAGCAGCTCCGCGTGGTGCGGCTCCAGCCCGACGGTACGGGGGTAGCGGCGGGCCTCCTCGACCAGCCGGTCGTGGAAGATGTCCGCGATCTGCTTGTACGCGCGGTACTGGAGCAACCGCGCGAACAGCAGGTCCCGCGCCTCCAGCAGCGCCAGGTCCGCCTCGTCCTCCACCTCGGCGGCGGGCAGCAGCCGGGCCGCCTTGAGGTCGAGCAGGGTCGCCGCGACCACGAGGAACTCGGTCGTCTGGTCGAGGTCCCAGTCCGCCCCCATGGCCCGGATGTGCGCCATGAACTCGTCGGTGACCTTGGAGAGGGCGACCTCGGTGACGTCCAGCTTGTGCTTGGAGATCAGCTGGAGGAGCAGATCGAAGGGGCCCTCGAAGTTGTCGAGCCGCACGGTGAAGGTGCCGTTGCCGTCCTCGGCGGCTTCCTGTTCTCGGGCCGCCTCGCCGACTTGGGCCGCCTCGCCGTCCTGGCCCGCCGCGCCGCCACTCCCGGCCTCGCCGTCCCCGGCGGCCTGGCCGTCGCCGGCGGCCCCGCCCTCTTCGGTGCTCTCGCGGTCTGCCGCGGCCTCGTCTTCCCCGGCGGCCTCGCCGTCCCCGGCCGTAGGCCCACCGTGGTCCTGCGCGGCAGGCGCGGGCCGTACGGCAGCGCCGTCTCCGTCCTCGCCCCGGGCCCGCTCGTGCGCGGGCTCGGACTCCCCGGCGGACCGCGTCGGCGGGCCCGCTTCGGACGGCCCGTCGCCCGGCTCGCCCGCGGGCATCGGCGCGTCAGCA
>NZ_RIBZ01000029.1:0-14126 GCF_003721215.1 Streptomyces botrytidirepellens | reverse complement strand
CGCCCGGTGCGGGCCAGGGCGCTGCCGCCCGGGGGCGGCGGGCAGGCGTGGGCGGCTCGGCGGGCGCGGGCGCTGCTGGAGGAGGAGTACGCGACGGAGATCTCGGCGGAGCGGTTGGCGGAGGCGGCGGGGTGCAGCCGGTTCGCCCTGTACCGGGCGTTCCGGGCGGAGTACGGGATGGCGCCGAGCGACTTCCAGCGGCAGCTGCGGCTGCGTCAGGCGCGCGGGCTGCTGGTGGCGGGTAGTACGGCGGCGGAGGCGGCGGCCGCGGCGGGGTTCGCCGACCAAAGTCACTTCCACCGCTGGTTCGTGCGGTGCTTCGGGATCACCCCGGGAGCGTTCCAGCACGCGGCGGGTCCCGATTCGCTCCCTACCCCGCGGCCCTGATGAAATTGGCCGCGAACCGTACGGACTCCGTCTGTCTCAGGGCGTACAGCCGCACTTCCGCCAAAGCCTGACAGGTTTCGGCCAACCGCGGGCGACTGTCAGGTGAAGAGGACGTGTTGCGCGTCTGAGTAGTGGGGCTCAGTAGGGTCTCAAACGTTCCGAACAGGTGAAGAGGGCGAGTGGGGGAGCGGCAGGGCGTGGCGAACGTGGATCGAAGCGGACTGCGGAGTACCCCGGGGCCGGGGGCGGGGCCGGGCTCCGGCGCCGTCGGGGCACGGACGTCGCGGACGATGATGGTGCTCGGCGCCCTCTGGCTGCTGGCCGGTCTGCTCGCGGCCCGGCAGGCGGCGGCGGTGCTGCGGCTGCCCCCGGACGAGCGGCTGACCGACCTGGAGACCTGGATCGGCGAGCAGGGCGTCCTCCATGTGGGCGGTTCGCTGTACGACGGGGACGCGTTCACCGGCACCCCGTTCTCCGGGCTGGTGCTCAAGCCGCTGACCCGGGCCGCCGAACAGAGCCTGGGCGTCGCCTGGACGTTCGGCACCCTGCTGCTCGTCGTCGTCCTCGGGCTGGTCGCCGCGCGCGCCCTGCCCGGCCCCGTCTCCCGCCGCACCGCGCTGGTGGCCGCGCCGTTGGCGATCTGCCTGCTGACGCTGTCCCTTCCGGTCCGCAACACCTTCACGCTCGGTCAGACCAGCATCATCCCGGTGCTGTTGGTCGTGCTCACCGTGCTGCCGCGCACCTCCGGGCGGCAGGCGGGCGTCCTCATCGGCGTGGCCGCCGCCCTCCAGCCGGCGCTGCTGCTGTTCGGCGTCGTCCTGTGGCTCCTGGGGCGGCGGCGTTCGGCCGCGCTGGCGGGCGCGACGTTCGCCGCGTGCACCGCGCTGGCCTGGGTCGCCATGCCGCACGACTCCGCCTCGTACTGGGTCCACCACCTCGGCGGCGCCGGGCTCGGCGAGCCCGCCGACAGCCTGGCCAACCAGTCGCTGCACGGGCTGCTGCTGCGCATCGGTCTCGAGGGACCGGTCGAGCTGGCGCTGCTCGCGGTCCTGGCGGTGGCGGTCGCGGTCGTGGGTCTGCGGCGCGCGGTGCGGTACGCGCGGGACGGGCAGCTGCTGCTGGCCGCGGCGATCACCGGCTGTGTGGCGCTGGCGGTCTCGCCCACCTCCTGGCAGTACCAGCAGCTGTGGATCCTGCTCGCGGTCGTCGGCCGGGTCGGCCGCCGGGCCGCGGACCGGCTGGTGTGGCCGGTGCTGGTGGTGCTGGTGATGACGCTGAGCCGTACGGCGCTGCTGCCCGACCTCAAGATCGCCGGGCACATCGGCTACAACGCGCCGCTGCTGGCCGCGCTCGCCGCCGCCTGCCTGGTGCCGTTCGTCTCCCGGACCTCCCCGCAGTGGGACAGCCCGGAGCCGACGCCGGTCCAGGAGCCGCACCGCGGCCGGTTCGCCTGGGTGCCGCTGCTGCGCTTCGTACGGCGGCCGCTGTCGCGCCCGAACCTGCTGCTGGAGCTGATGTTCATCCGCGTCGGCTACTTCGCGTACTCGTGGATCCGCGCGCACGCGCCCGACGAGCGCGGCGTCGCGGAGGGCCACGGCCACCAGGTGCTGTCCATCGAGAGCTTCCTGCACATCGACATCGAGCACTGGTTCAACCTGCTGGTCGCGGACACCCCGTGGCTGAGGGACGGCATGAACTGGTACTACAGCACCTTCCACTTCCTGATCCCGCTGTCCCTGCTGGGCTGGCTCTATCTCCGCCGCCCCGCGACGTACCGCTGGGCCCGCACCCCGCTCGCGTTCGCGACGCTGCTCGCGCTGGTCGGCTTCTGGCTCTACCCGCTGGCCCCGCCGCGGCTGATGGGCCTCGGGTACGTCGACACGGCGCACGGCCCGCAGGACCTGGACAACCCGGACTTCGGCGCGCTCACCAAGCTGTCCAACCAGTACGCGGCCATGCCGTCGCTGCACGTGGGCTGGTCGCTGTGGTGCGGGGTGGTCATCGCGCTGGTGGCGCCGTACCTCTGGATGAAGATCCTCGGCATGCTGTACCCGCTCCTCACGGTCGCGGTGATCGTCGGCACGGCGAACCACTACGTGCTGGACGCGGTCGGCGGCGCGGCCGTCGTCGCGGCCGGATTCGGCCTCCAGTACGTGCTGCTCGGGGTCGGCAGGAAGCCCGCCGAGGAGGCGAACGGCTCGGTCGCCGCGATGCTGTCGGCGGGCGCCCGGGGCGTACGGGAGCGCGCCCGGGCGCTGGTGCGGGGGCCGCGCGCCGGTGAGCCGGGGGAGACGTCCCAGGTGGCGGAGGTCCCCCATCAGAAGGAGGCCGCGGAACCGGCCGATGCCTCGCGTTGAAGGGTCCGGTGCACCGGTCTAGCGTGGGGAAAAGCGGTATAAACGCCAGGAAGTCTCGGGGGTCCCGACCAAGGAGGGATCTGAGGATGTCCCTGGTAACGGCGGCCGCCGCGGCGCTGGCCGCATCGATGACCGTCATCTCACCCGCGGCCGCCGCGCCGAGCGCCACGGCCGACCCTTCGCCGAATCCCACGGCGTTCGTCCTGGAGCGGTTCCGGCCCGCCTCGGCGGCCCAGGGCGACCGTGGTGCGGTGACGTACGACAGTGCGCTCGTGCCCACGACCGCCGTGGCGCTCGTGGCGGAGCTGCGGATCCCGCACGGGAAGTGGCACGACCAGATGCGCGACCACGACAGGCGCGACCAGGAGATGCGGGAGCACGGTGAATACGGGAAGAAGGGGATGCCGCCGCGCGGCACGTTCGTCTTCCTGGCCCTGCGCGGGGTCGAACCGGACCACCACTTCGGGATACACGTGCACACCAGGCCGTGCGGCGCCCAGCCCGACTCGTCCGGCCCGCACTACCAGAACGTGAAGGACCCGAAGCAGCCGTCCACCAACCCCAAGTACGCCAACGCGCGTAATGAGATGTGGCTCGACCTCACCACCGACAGCCGTGGCGACGGCCGCGCCAAGTCCCTGGTGAAGTGGCACTTCAGAGCCGGTGAGGCGCGCTCGGTGGTGATCCACGAGCACGGCACCGCCACCCACATGGGGCGGGCGGGCACGGCCGGGGACCGGGTGGCCTGCATCAACGTGCCGTTCAGGTAGCGACGGTGGCTACGCGTAACTCACCCGCAGCTCCTTGATGCCGTTCAGCCAGGCCGACCGCAGCCGCCGCGGGGCGCCGGTGAGGCGGATGCCGGGGAGGGTGTCCGCGATCGCGTTGAAGATCAGCCGGATCTCCAGTTCGGCGAGGCTCTTGCCGAGGCAGAAGTGCGGTCCGCCGCCGCCGAAGCCGAGGTGGGGGTTGGGGTCGCGGGCGATGTCGAAGACCTCGGGGCGGTCGAAGACCTCGGGGTCGTTGTTGGCGGAGGAGTAGAACACGCCGACGCGTTGACCCGCCTCGATGGCTTGGCCGCCGAGCGTGGTGTCCTGGGTGGCGGTGCGCTGGAAGGACATCACGGGGGTGGCCCACCGGACGATCTCGTCGGCGGCGGTGGTGGGGCGTTCGCGCTTGAACAGCTCCCACTGCTCGGGGTGGGTGAGGAAGGCGTGCATGCCGTGGCTGATGGCGTTGCGGGTGGTCTCGTTGCCCGCGACGGCCAGCAGCAGGACGAAGAAGCCGAACTCGTCGGAGCCCAGGTTGCCCTGGTCCTCGGCGGCGACCAGGGCGCTGACGATGTCCTTGGCGGGGCACTGTTTGCGGTCCGAGGCCAGGTTCATGGCGTACGAGATCAGCTCCATGGCCGACTCGGCGCCGATCTCCTCGGTGATGGCCAGCTCCGGGTCGTCGTACGCGACCATCTTGTTGGACCAGTCGAAGATCTTGGACCGGTCCTGCTGGGGGATGCCGATCAGTTCGGCGATGGCCTGGAGGGGGAGTTCGCAGGCGATGTCGGTGACGAAGTCACCGGTGCCGTTCTCCTTGGCGCCGGCCACGATGCGGGTCGCGCGGTCGTGGAGGGCGTCCTCCAGGGAGCGGATCGCGCGCGGGGTGAAGCCGCGCTGGACGATCTGGCGGACCCGGGTGTGTTCGGGCGGGTCCATGTTGAGCATGATCAGCTTCTGGACCTCGATCTGGTCGCGCTGGATGTGCTCGTTGAAGCGGATGATCGCGGTGTTGCGGTGCGAGGAGAAGATCTCGGGCCGGGTCGAGACCTCCTTGACGTCGGCGTGCCGGGTGACGGCCCAGTAGCCGTCGTCCTCGAACCCGGCGATGCCGTGCCGCTGGGGGATCCATGACACGGGGGCCGTCTGTCGCAGCTGGGCGAACTCGGGGAGTGGCACCCGGTGCTGATGGAGGTCGGGGTCGGTGAAGTCAAAGCCTTCGGGGAGCGCTGGGCAGGACATCGGCCCTCCATATCTGACGGCCTATCAGAAAGTGTCCAGAAGGTAGTAACGGGTTCTATAACTAGCAAGGGCCATGGCGGGCCTTCTTGGGGTGAACGCTCCAAGTCGCCCTGTGCACAACCCTTGCGCCGTCAGGTCGGGCCTCAGCAGACTGAGCGAGGAACTAGAACGCGTACTAGTTCTGGCGCGGGCGCTGCCGGGAGCCCCCGCGGACGCGATGGAGAAGAGGACGAGTCATGGCCGCGGAACCCGTCATCGTCGAAGCCGTACGCACCCCCATCGGAAAGCGTGGAGGCGCGCTGGCCAATCTCCACCCCGCCTATCTCCTGGGGGAAACCTACCGCGAACTCCTCGCCCGCACCGGCATCCAGCCCGACTGTGTCGAGCAGATCGTCGGCGGCACCGTCACCCACGCGGGAGAGCAGTCCATGAACCCCGCGCGCACCGCCTGGCTGGCCATGGGCCTTCCGTACGAGACGGCCGCGACGACCGTGGACTGCCAGTGCGGATCCTCCCAGCAGGCCAACCACATGGTGGCCACCATGGTCGCCACCGGCGTCATCGATGTCGGCATCGGCTGCGGCGTCGAGGCCATGTCGCGGGTGCCGCTCGGCAGCGGCTCCAAGCACGGGCCGGGCAAGCCGTTCCCCGACGAGTGGAACGTCGACCTCCCCAACCAGTTCGAGGCCGCCGAGCGGATCGCCCGGCGGCGCGGGCTCACCCGCGGGAACGTCGACTCCCTGGGTCTCCTCTCCCAGGAGCGCGCCGCCCGGGCCTGGGCCGAGGAGCGCTTCAAGCGCGAGACGTTCGCGGTGCAGGTGCCCACCACCGAGGACGAACAGGCGGCCGGGGAGGGGATGTGGCGGGCCGTCGACCGGGACGAGGGGCTGCGCGACACCAGCATGGAGGCGCTCGGCGGGCTCAAGCCCATCATGCCGACCGCCGTGCACACGGCGGGCAACTCCTCCCAGATCTCGGACGGTGCCTGCGCGGTGCTGTGGGCGTCCAAGCGGATGGCCCGCGCGCTGAAGCTGCGGCCCCGCGCCCGGATCGTGGCCCAGGCCCTGGTCGGCACCGATCCGCATTACCACCTGGACGGCCCGATCGACGCCACCCGGGCGGTGCTGGGCAAGGCCGGGATGACGCTCAAGGACATCGACGTGATCGAGATCAACGAGGCGTTCGCGTCGGTCGTCCTGTCCTGGGCCCAGGTCTTCGAACAGGACCTGGACAAGGTGAACGTCAACGGCGGCGCCATCGCGCTCGGCCACCCCGTGGGGGCGACCGGAGCGCGGCTGATCACCACGGCGCTGCATGAACTGGAGCGGGCGGACAAGGAGTTCGCCCTGATCACGATGTGCGCGGGCGGGGCGCTGGCGACGGGGACCATCATCCAGCGGCTGTGACGAGCCCCCGGCCCGAGGGCCGGGGGTCCTCCCGCGGTATGGCGACCGGGCGGGTGACCCGGTCACTTCGGTTCGCGGTTGAACGTCGAGGTCGACCAGAAGTAGCCGAGCACCGCGAGTCCCAGGCACCAGGCGACCGCGAGCCACCCGTTGTGGCCGATCTCGCTGCCGAGCAGCAGACCGCGCAGGGTCTCGATGGCGGGCGTGAACGGCTGGTACTCGGCGACCGGCCGCAGCCAGCCGGGCAGGGCGTCGACCGGGACGAAGGCGCTGGAGATCAGCGGCAGCAGGATCAGCGGCATCGCGTTGTTGCTGGCGGCCTCGGCGTTCGGGCTGACCAGGCCCATGCCGACCGCGATCCAGGTGAGCGCCAGGGCGAAGAGCACGAGCAGCCCGAACGCCGCGCACCACTCCAGGGCCGAAGCGTCCGTGGACCGGAAGCCGATGGCCACGGCGACGGCGCCCACGAGGACCACGCTCATGACCGACTGCAACACGCTGCCGACGACGTGCCCGACGAGCACCGAACCGCGGTGGATCGCCATCGTGCGGAAGCGGGCGATGATGCCCTCGGTCATGTCGGTCGAGACGGAGACCGCGGTCCCGATCACGGTGCTGCCGATGGTCATCAGCAGCAGGCCCGGGACGATGTACGCGATGTACTCGGCGCGGTCCGGCCCGCCGCCGCCGATGCCCGCGCTCATCGTGTCGCCGAAGACGTAGACGAAGAGCAGCAGCATCATGATCGGGGTGAGCAGCAGGTTCAGGGTGAGGGACGGATAGCGCCGGGCGTGCAGGAGGTTGCGGCGCAGCATGGTGGACGAGTCGCGGAGGGCGAGGGAGATCCGGGTCGGGCGGGTGGGAGCCACAGCGGTGCTCATCTGACGTTCTCCTTGGTCTGGTGGGGGACTTTGGCCGGGCCGGTGAGGGCGAAGAACACGTCGTCGAGGTCGGGGGTGTGCACGGTGAGGGCGTCGGCGTGCACGTCGGCGGCGTCCAGCCAGTCGAGGAGGGAGCGCAGTTCGCGCTGGGTGCCGTCGCTGGGGATCTGGAGGGTGAGCGCCTGGTCGTCGCGCACGCTCTCGCGCAGCGCGCCCGCGGCCCGCTCGTACGCCGCGGGGTCCTCGAAGCGCAGCTGGACGTGTCCGCCGGGGATGAGCCGCTTCAGCTCCGCCGCGGTGCCCTCGGCGGCGATCTTCCCGTCGTTGAGTACGGCGATGCGGTCGGCCAACTCGTCGGCCTCCTCCAGGTACTGCGTGGTGAGGAAGACGGTCACCCCGTCGGAGACCAGCTCGCGGATGATGCCCCACATGGTGTGGCGGCTGCGCGGGTCGAGGCCGGTGGTGGGTTCGTCGAGGAAGATGATCCGCGGGTTGCCGACCAGGGTCATGGCGATGTCGAGGCGGCGCTTCATGCCGCCGGAGTAGGTGGAGGCGGGCTTCTTCGCGGCCTCCACCAGGTCGAAGCGCTCCAGTAGCTCGGCGGCGACCCGCCGCCCCTCGCGCTTGGAGAGGTGGTGCAGGTCGGCCATGAGGAGCATGTTCTCCTCGCCGGTGATCAGGCCGTCGACGGCGGAGAACTGCCCGGTGACGCCGATCGCGGCACGGACCGCCTGCGGGTCGGCGGCCAGGTCGTGGCCACCGACCCGCAGGTCGCCGGCGTCGGCGGTGATGAGGGTGGAGAGGATCTTCACGGCCGTGGTCTTGCCCGCGCCGTTCGGGCCGAGCAGGGAGAAGACCGTTCCCCCGGGGACGGCCAGGTCGATGCCGTCGAGGACGACCTTGTCGCCGTAGGACTTGCGCAGCGCGTTCGCCGCGATGGCCAGGTGGGTCATGTCCGGTGCTCCTCAGAGGCTGCGGGCGACGATGTCGCCGTAGGAGGTACTCGCGTGGATGTTCAGTCCGGCGTCGGCGCCTTCGGTGTTCTTGAGCGCGTTGCGAATCCGGCCGTAGGTGGTGCCGGCGTCCAGGGAGGCGGACACTCCGGGGGCGGCGCCGACCGACACGTCGCCGGACTGGGTGCGCAGCACGACGGTGCCGTGCACGGCCTCGGTGATCTGGATGTCGCCCTTGGCGGTGCTGATCTCCGCGGGGCCGGTGAGGCGGCCGATGGTGACGTCACCGGCGGAGGTGGTGAGGCGGACGCTCGCGGCCTCGTCGAGCTTGACCGAGCCGTGCGCGCCCTCGAAGGCGACGTCGCCGAGGCGTCCGACGCCCCGGAGTTCGGCGCTGGCCGCCTTCCCGTCGACCCGGGAACCGGCGGGCAGCTGGACGGTCACCTCGATGGACCCGGAGGGGCCGAAGTACTGGTTCTTCGCCGAGGACTCGATCCGCAGGACGCCGTCGCCGTATTCGACGGTGGTCTGCTCCGCCACCTTCACGTCGCGGCCCTTCGAGCGGTCCGTGGGCAGGACCTCGACCGTGGTGTCGGTCCGGTCGGCGGCGATGAACCGGACGTGTCCCGCGGGGATGTCGAGGACGGCCGAGATGGGGGTGGGGGTGTCGAAGGTCTGCATCGTGCGCTCCTCTGGTCGTTGTTTCTGATGGGCGAAACGCTACGTTGCGTTTATGAATACATCAACACTCTTGTTGCGTAGAAGTAGCATCTATGCAGGTGAGAGCTAAAGAATCGGTGCAATGACGATGCAGGCTAATGCAACAACGATCATCTTTTCGTTGCAATGTCTTGAGGGTGGACGCTATGCTGGCGGCATCGGGGAGCACGAGAGGGGATCGCGATGCCGGGAGGCAGGCTCACTCAGCAGGAACGTCAGCAGATCACGCTGGGGCTGGCCGACGGCCTCGCCTACGCGGAGATCGCCAGACGTCTCGACCGCCCCACCTCGACGGTCACGCGTGAGGTGATGCGGAACGGGGGCCCCACCGCCTACCGCGCCGACCTGGCCCACCGTGCCACCGAACGCCGCGCCCAGCGACGCAGGCAGGCCGCGCCCCGGGGGCAGCAGGCGCCCCCGCAGGCCGACGGGCGCGACGCCGAGGCCGTGCGCGAGTACGAGGAGGTGTTCACCACCGCCCTCATGCGCTCGGGCCTGCCCAAGATGATGGCCCGGGTGCTGGTCTGCCTCTACACCGCCGACACGGGCAGCCTCACCGCGGCCGAACTCGTCCAGCGCCTCCAGGTCAGCCCGGCGACCATCTCCAAAACGATCGCGTTCCTGGAGGGCCAGACGCTCGTCCGCCGGGAGCGCGACGAACGCCGCCGCGAGCGCTACTTCGTCGACGACGACCTCTGGTACCAGTCGATGCTGTCCAGCGCCCGGGCCAACGCCGAGCTCGCCGAGACCGCACGGCAGGGCATCGGTGTGCTCGGCCGCGACAGCCCGGCCGCCGCCCGCCTGGAGAACGTCGCCCGCTTCCTCGACTACATCGGCGAGAGCATCACCCGCGCCGCGCAGCAGGCCCGCGAGGTGCTCTACGCGGAAGCCGAAACGACCGATCGGCCACACTTCAAGTGAAGCTCAACTGGTATGCGAGGGTCTGGCACATGAAAAGCCGTTAAGAAAAGCTAACCTCTGGGATGTCATCGGATTGGCCGCTTGAGGTGATTTATGCATAATCACCCGTGTTGCGGCTGGAGTCGAAGGGAAGCGACGACATGTCAGCTCGCCGAATGCTCACCGGTACGTTCCTGGGGCTTGGGGCCCTGCTCATGGTCTCGACCGCGGTCGCCCCGGCGGCCGGTGCGGCGCCCGTCCCCGTGACCACCCTCAACTGCGATGGTGACACCTACAAGTGCACGGCCGGGCTGCGGTTCGGGGACGGCAGGTGGTACGCGGACTGGGGTGTGAACGTGTTCCACCAGAGCGCGGTCCGCACGGCGTCCGCCCCGTCGGTGAAGGCGCCGGTCCCGGTGACGACCCTCAACTGTGACGGTGACACCTACAAGTGCACCGCCGGGCTGCGGTTCGGCGACGGCAGGTGGGTCGCGCAGTGGGACGCGAGGATCTTCCACCAGGCGGCGACCTCGGCCACCGGGGCCACTGCGGCCAAGGCGGTCAAGGCGCCACGGGGCGAGGCCGCGCCCGTACCGGTGACGGCCCTGAACTGTGACGGCGACACCGGCCTGTGCACCGCCAACCTCCAGTTCGGCGACGGCAGGTGGGCCGCCCAGTGGGGGGCCAGGATCTTCCACCAGTAANCCGCCAACCTCCAGTTCGGCGACGGCAGGTGGGCCGCCCAGTGGGGGGCCAGGATCTTCCACCAGTAAGCGGGTGGTGACGAGCGGGCCCGGTGCGTACCGCGCACCGGGCCCGCTTCGTCGTTTGCGGTCACGTGCGCTCGAACGCCACCGGCGCCTCGAACGCCGCCCGGCGCGTGGCACGCCGCAGCGCCCTCAGGATCGGCCCGCCGAGGGTGAGGGTCAGCACCACCGTCACCACCGCGCGCGGCAGGTCCCAGCCGAGCGACGTCGCCAGGCAGTACGCCACGAAGCGGGCCAGGTTGGCGCCGACCGGATCGCCCGGCACATAGCTGATCCCCGAGGACATCCCCTGCATCAGCGTCCAGCCCTGGAGGTTCATCGCCGTCCCGTACGCCACGGACGCGACCGCCCCGTACCCCGCGAGCAGCGCCACCTCGCGGCGGCCGCGCAGCCGCCCGGCGCCGGGCAGCAGCCCCGCGCCCAGCGCGACCCACCCCATCGCCAGCATCTGGTACGGCATCCACGGCCCGACGCCGCCCGTGAGCAGCGCGGAGGCGAACATCGTCACCGCGCCCAGAACGAACCCGAAACCGGGGCCGAGCACTCGCCCCGAGAGCACCATCAGGAAGAACATCGGCTCGATGCCCGCCGTGCCCGCACCCAGCGGCCGCAGTGCCGCGCCCGCCGCCGCCAGCACCCCGATCATCGCGATGGCCTTCGCGTCCAGACCGGTGTCGGCGATCGTCGCCACGACCACCGCCAGCAGCAGGGGCAGCAGCGCGGCGAACAGCCAGGGCGCGTCGGCGGCGTGGGCGGCGACACCGGAGTGGGCGGGCGCGAGGAGCGGCCAGGTGAACGCGGCGACGCCGATCGCGGAGACGAGGGCGAGCGCGACGACCGAGCGCGGCCCGAGCCGGACGGCCCGTATCCGGGACGAGGGCCCGCGGTTCCCGGTCATCGCGCCCGCTCCAGCGCCTCGCGCACCTGCGGCACGGTCAGCCACGGCAGCGGCGCGAGGATCTTCGCGACCTGCGGGGCGAACGCCGGGGAGGACATCACGACCTCCGCCGTCGGCCCGTCCGCGACCACCTCGCCGTCGGCCAGGATGACGACCCGGTGGGCGAGTTCGGCCGCCAGCTCCACGTCATGCGTGGCCAGCACGATGCCGTGGCCGTCCGCCGCCAGCCCGCGCAGCACCCGCGTCAGCCGTGCCTTCGCCGCGTAGTCCAGCCCGCGCGTCGGCTCGTCCAGCAGCAGGAGCGGCGGGCGGGCGGTGAGGATGACGGACAGCGCGAGGGCGAGCCGCTGCCCCTCGGACAGATCGCGCGGATGGGTGTCGTCCGCCACCTCGGGCAGCAGGTCCGTGACCAGCTCCCGGCAGGTGCCGGGCGCCGCCCCCGCGTCCTCGTCGGCGGCCGCGCACTCGGCCGCGACCGTGTCCGCGTACAGCAGATCGCGCGGCTCCTGCGGTACGAGGCCCACGTGGCGCAGGAGTTCGGCGGGGCGGGTGCGGTGCGGCGCGCTCCCGTCCGGGCCGATGCCGACCGTCCCGGCGGCCGGTTCGTGCATCCCGACCAGGGCGGCGAGGAGGGTCGACTTCCCGGCCCCGTTGCGGCCCATCAGCGCCACCGTCTCCCCGGGCCGCACCGACAGGCTGACGCCGCGCAGCGCCTCGACGCGCCCGTGCCGTACGGACAGCCGCTCGACCTGCCCGGCGGGTGGCCCGTCGGGCGCTTCGCGCGGTGCGGGTGGTGCGAGCGGAGACAGCCGCTCCCGCAGCGAACCCGCCTTGCGGCGCGCGTCCCGTACGGACAGGGGGACGGGGGCCGTCCACCCCGCGAGGCCGCCCAGCGCCACGACCGGCGGCTGCACGGGCGAGACCGGCATGATCTCGGCCGGTTCGCCGACGACGGGCGGTGCGCCCGGGGCGGGCAGCAGGATCACCTGGTCCGCGTACTGCACCACCCGCTCCAGCCGGTGTTCGGCCATCAGCACGGTCGTGCCCAGGTCGTGCACCAGCCGCTGCAACACGGCCAGCACCTCTTCCGCGGCGGCCGGGTCGAGCGCCGAGGTGGGCTCGTCCAGGACCAGCACCCGGGGGTGGGTGGTGAGCACCGACCCGATCGCGACCCGCTGCCGCTGCCCGCCGGAGAGGGTCGCGATGGGCCGGTCGCGCAGCTCGGCGAGGCCGAGGAGGTCGAGGGTCTCCTCGACGCGGCGGCGCATCGTGTCGGGCGGCAGGCCCAGCGACTCCATTCCGTAGGCGAGTTCGTCCTCGACGGTGTCGGTGACGAAGTGGGCGAGGGGGTCCTGGCCCACGGTGCCGACGACATCGGCCAGTTCGCGGGGCTTGTGGGTACGGGTGTCCCGCCCCGCGACCGTGACCCTGCCGCGCAGGGTGCCCCCGCTGAAGTGCGGCACCAGCCCGGAGACGGCGCCCAGCAGTGTCGACTTGCCGACTCCGGAGGAGCCGACGAGCAGGGCCAGCTCGCCCTCCGGAACGGTGAGTTCCACCCCGTGGAGGGCGGGCCGGGCGGCGCCGTCGTAGGTGACGGACACCTGCTCGAAGCGGATCACTGCGTGACCTCCTCGGGGTTGCGGTCTCGTCGGTCTCGTGCCGGGGCCGGGGCGACGAACGCCGGGAGCAGGCCCAGCAGGACGCCCGCCGCCGGCCACAGCGGCAAGTCCGGTGCGGTGAGCGGTACGGCGGGCGGGTTCAGGGACTCCGGTGCGTACGAGGCGGCCCAGATCATCAGCGCCGCGACCGCCACCCCCGACCCCGACACCAGCCAGGCCCGCACGCCCCAGCGGTCCGGCCGGTAGCGGCTGCGGACCGACCGGCGCCCGCCCAGCCACAGCCCGCCCAGCGCGGCGGCGAGCCCGGCCAGCAGGAGCGGCAGCCCGTACGCCGCGCCCTGCGCCGCCAATAGCCCGTACGTACCGCAAGCGACGCCGAGCAGCCCGCCCAGCGTCAGCGCGGCCGTCGTACGGCGCACCGCGGGTGGGACCCGCGCGGTACGGCCGTAACCGCGCGCGTCCATCGCCGCCGCCAGCGCCACCGACCGTTCCAACGCGCCCTCCAGCACCGGAAGCCCCACCTGGAGCAGCGCCTTCACCCCGCGGTCGGGGCGGCCGCGGAGCCTGCGCGCCGCGCGCAGCCGCTGGACGTCCGCCACCAGATGCGGCGCGAAGGTCATCGCCACGACCACCGCCACGCCCGCCTCGTACAGCGCGCCCGGCAGCGACTTGAGCAGCCGCGCCGGGCTCGCCAGCGCGTTCGCCGCGCCGACGCAGACCAGAAGCGTGGCCAGCTTCAGCCCCTCGTACAGCGCGAACACCAGCCCCTCGGCCGTGACCCGCCCCCCGATCCGCACCCCCTGCGCCCAGTCGGGCAGCGGCACTTCGGGCAGCGTGAACAGCACCCGGGTGCTGGGGATAGGCGAGCCGAAGAACAGTGCGAAGAGCAGCCGGATCGCCAGCACGACCAGCCCGAGCTTCAGGAACACGGCGTACGAACGCGCCCACGGCGCGTCCGTGCGGCGCACGGCCACGACATAGCCCGCGACCGCGACGATCAGCCCGAGCAGGAGCGGATTGGTGGTGCGCGACGCGGCCGTGCCCAGCCCCAGCGCCCACAGCCACCACGCCCCGGCGTGCAGCGCGTCCCCACGCCGCGGGACGGGAGTACGGCGCGGCCGCGGCAGGTTGGGGGCGGCGGTGCCGCGTCCCCGACCGACGGCGCGACCGATCGCGCGGGTGGCCATCGCCGGGGTGGCCCGCCCTTCGCTGCCGGGGTGGTCGCT
>NZ_RIBZ01000307.1:0-35256 GCF_003721215.1 Streptomyces botrytidirepellens | reverse complement strand
GGGCGCGTCCGCTGCCAGGCGGCGGCCGGAGGGCAGGGCCCGGACCCGGCGCAGGTCGGGCGGGCGCGGCACGCGCAGCCGCCGCTGACCACGGGCGGCGCCGGACGGACCGTCAGGGATGCCACGGGGTGATCACCCCATGCGGAAGGAGGTGCGAACGCCGAACGGGAAAACGCCTGGGAGAGCGCTTTCCGGAACATCGCCGATCATGCTCAACGGCCTGATTATCGTCAGGCAGACGACTATGATCGTGTCATGCCCTACGACCCATCGGCCTTCCCGGCTTTCGCCGTCACCGTGGATCTGGTCGTGCTCACCGTGCGGCGGCACGCGCTGTGTGCGTTGGCCGTCCGTCGCGGCGAGCCACCCTTCAAGGGGCGATGGGCGCTGCCCGGCGGTTTCGTACGCGCCGACGAGGACCTGACCGCCGCCGCGGCCAGGGAGCTCGCCGAGGAGACCGGGCTGCACGCCCATGACCCGGCGCTTCCGGTCCCGCCGAACGCCGCACACCTCGAACAGCTCGCCACCTACGGCGACCCGAAGCGGGATCCCAGGATGCGGGTGGTCAGCGTCGCACATCTGGCGCTGGCGCCCGACCTGCCCGCGCCCCGGCCCGGGGGCGACGCCCACAGCGTCCGCTGGGCCCCGGTGGAGTCGCTGCTCGACCAGGAAGGAGCCTTCAGCCGGGACGCGGACCTGGCCGCCCCGCTCGCCTTCGACCACGCCCGCATCCTGGCGGACGGCGTCGAGCGCGCCCGTTCCAAGATCGAGTACTCCTCGTTGGCCACCGCCTTCTGCCCGCAGGAGTTCACGGTCGGCGAGCTGCGCCGGGTGTACGAGGCGGTGTGGGGCGTGGCCCTGGATCCGCGCAACTTCCACCGCAAAGTCACCGGAACCCCGGGATTCCTGGTGCCCACCGGGGGCACGACGACCCGTCAGGGTGGCCGCCCCGCCCAGCTGTTCCGGGCCGGGGGCGCCACGCTGCTCAATCCGCCCATGCTTCGTCCCGAGGTGTGAAGGCCTGTGACACGACGACTCGTCAGGGGGTGTATGTGCCGACGAAATAGGACATAGCGGGTTACCGTGCTCCGGTACGTCACCAGTCCCCACGTGCCACCGAGCGGTTCCATGCCCCGCGGGAGAAGCCATGATCCAGGCCACCGGACTGACCAGCGCCCGCCGCCGCAACCACGCGCCCGCCATCGACGATCTCACCTTCGAGGCCCCGCCGCGCCGTGTCACCGCCTTGCTCGGTGGTCCCGGCGCCGGGAAGACCAGCGCGTTGCGGCTGCTGCTGCAGCTCGACCGGGGCCATGGCTCCGCGTTCTTCCGGGGCCGCCCCCTGCATCGCATCCGGCGCCCGGCCCGTGAGATCGGCGTCCTCCTCGACGATGTCCCGGGACATCCGGGGCGCACCGTGCGCGGTCATCTGAGAATGCTCGGTGCCGCCGCCGGGGTGCCCGCCGCGCGCGCCGATGTCGTCCTCGACGTCGTCGGCCTCACGGATCTGGCGGACGAGCGCCTCGGCGATCTGGCCCTCGGGATGGAGCGCCGCCTCGGCATCGCCACAGCGCTGCTCGGAGACCCGCACGCCCTCGTGCTGGACGAACCGGCCCGGGGCCTGTCGGCCCGTGAGACCGACTGGCTCAACGGACTGCTGCGCGGATTCGCCGACCAGGGCGGCGCCGTGCTGATCACCACCGAGGACGCCGAAGGGGTGGCCCGCGTCGCCGACCGCGTCCTCACCCTGGAAGAGGGTCGGCTGGTGGCCGATCAGTCGGTCGACGAGTTCGCCCGTACCCGGCTGCGCCCCCGCGTCGTCGTCCGCTCACCGCTCGCCGGACGGCTGGCCGCCGTCCTGGAGGAGGAGGCGAACACCGCCCGGGAGGCGGCGGAGGCCGAGCGGCGCGCGGAACGTGCGGCGGCGGCCGAAGCGGCGGCCCGCGCCCAGGCGGAAGAGGCCGTTGCCGAGGGCGAGGCCAAGGCCGGGATCAAGCTCAAGGCCAAGTCCAGGCTCGGCGGCCTCGGCCGTGCCAAGGACACGACGCAGGCCGAGGGCGACACCGCGCCCGCGGGAGTGGGCGCGGCCGAGGCGGATGCCGAGTCCGTCACCGTGCCTGTGCCCGCCCCCGTGCCTGTCCCGGGGTCCGGCGTCGCAGCCGCGAGTGCCTCTGCCCCCGTGAGCGCCGCGGCGGTCGAGGCGGAGCCCGAGGACGAGGAGGAGTCGGTCGCCGACCCGTTCTCGGTGGTGCGGGACGACGAGACCCGCATCTCCGTCTACGGCCTCCCCAGCGCCTCCGTCGGCGAGGCCGCCTACCGCCACGGCATCGTGGTGCACCGGCTGGTCGAGGAGACCGCCGACCTGGGACCCGCGACCCCCGCGGGAGCCCGCGCCCGCGACCCCGAGGCCTCGTCGCCCCGGGTGCTCCACAGGCTCCGGCTTCCCGGCCCCGCCTGGCCGATGCGGTACGAATTGCGCCGCGCCACCGGCGTGCGGTCCAGCTGGCTGATCGGCGCCGCGGCGCTCGCCCTCTCGCTCCTCGCCTCCGTGCTGCTGGCCCGCGAGGGCGGTGCCGGGGAGCTGCACCGGCTCACCGGCTGGCCCGCCGACCTTCCGTTGCCGCCCATCGCGATCGCCGCCGGGCTGCTGGGCGCCCTGGCCTTCGGCGACGAGTTCCGCTATCCGGCGCTGGCCCCCGCCCGGGACGCCGTACCGCAACAGATCGGTCTGCTCGCCGCCAAATTCGTCGTCTGCGCGGTCGGTGCCACGCTGCTGTCGCTCGGCGCCATCGTCCTCGACAGCGCGGCGCTCCTGCTGCTCGTCGGCGGGAACGCGGTGCCGCTCCCGAGCGACTGGCCGGTGCTGATGGCGAGCGTTTTCGGCCTCACCATCGGCTGCTCTTGGGCCGGACTGCTCGCCGCGGGCGTCTTCCGGTCCACCGCTCTCGGGCTGGCCACGCTCCTCGCGGTGCCGCTCCTGGCGGTTCCCGTGGTCCGGCGCGCGATGGCCGAGCCGTCGCTGCACTCGCTCGTCGGGCTGCCGCACCGGCTGCGCGCCGTGGCGCTGGACCGTCCGCCGTCCATGGTCAACCGGGGGGTGGCGGCCGTGCTGCGGCTCGCGGGTCAGCCCGTGGGACAGGCCCTGATGCTGTCGGTGGCGGTGCTGCTGTTCGCCTACGCCCTCACCGGGCTGCGCGGCAGAAGGGCCCGCCAGTAGACGGCCCCGCCGCGGACCGGGACGCAGGGGCCGGTCCGCGGCAGGGGCTCGCGGACCGGCTCCTGTGCCCCGGGAGCGGCTCGTCGGTGGTTGCGCAGGGGCTGCTCATGAAGTGGTCGCAACTCCGGTGAAGGGTGCTGCTTTCTGTCCGAATCAGCGTCAATTGTGAGGTAATGGGCGATCACCCTTTCGTGTGCTTTTCACCAAAGACCTCAAGGGTCTCCGGAGCGTCGCCGACAAAGGATGCGTGAGTACCCTTGCGCACACCACCATGACCGCGGCTCGCCCCGCCGACTCCGGCCTCGCCGGCTCGGGCGAGCTTGACCGCTACTCCTACGCCGACGCCCCCGGCGCCGACCGCGGCAGCGCCCCCTCCTGGGACGGCGCGGACGCGGAGATCGGCCGGGTGGGCCGCCGCGCGGCCGGCAACCGGGGCCGCGGGCTGCACGGCCAACTCGTTCAGCAGCTCGGCCAGATGATCGTCTCCGGCGACCTGGGCGCGGACCGCCCGCTGGTCCCGGAGGAGATCGGCCAGCGCTTCGAGGTCTCCCGCACCGTCGTCCGGGAATCCCTGCGCGTCCTCGAGGCCAAGGGCCTGGTCAGTGCCCGCCCCAACGTCGGCACCCGGGTCCGCCCGGTCAGCGACTGGAACCTGCTGGATCCGGACATCATCGAGTGGCGCGCCTTCGGGCCGCAGCGTGACGACCAGCGCCGCGAGCTGTGCGAGCTGCGCTGGACGATCGAGCCGCTCGCGGCGCGCCTCGCCGCGGGGCACGGCCGCGAGGACGTGCAGCAGCGGCTGGCCGACATGGCGGAGATCATGGGGCACTCGCTGACCCAGGGCGACACCCTCACGTTCTCCCGCGCCGACGCCGAGTTCCACGCCCTGTTGCTCCAGGTCGGGGGCAACCGGATGCTGGAGCACCTGGCGGGCATCGTCGCCGCCGCCCTCCATGTCTCCGGCGCGCCGGCCAGCGGCTGTGAACGGCTCACCGAGGCGAGCGTCGGCCACCACCGCCGGATCGTCGAGGCGGTCGGGTCGGGAGACGCCGCCGCGGCCGAAGGGGCGATGCGCCAACTCCTGACCGTCCACCCGGATCTCGATCACGCCGAGGTCGGGGTGCCCGCGCCGCGCGAGCACTGACCCCGCGGCGCGTACGGCGCCCGGGGTGTACGGCGTATGGCATGCCGTGGGCGGTGGACCGCCGGCGACGGGCGGCGTACGGCGTACGGAGCGGCGTCGCCGGATCCCGCCCGCGGGTTCGGCGGCGCGGCGCGGAGCCCGGCGACGGCGCGGAGCGTGGCAGCGGCGCGGAGACGTGGAGTGCGGGACGTGACATGAGACGCAGTACGGGCGGACCAGGAGGGCCGCCCGGGAGTCGGCGCGTGATCGACTCGGAGTTATCTGTCCCGTTGGGTGGGTATTAGGACCGATATGTGGTGTGACTCGGGCCACGACGATTGGGCGTAACGCTCTTTGGGGCAGCGCGATGATTAAAGAGGTGGCAGCCGCGGAGGGAATACGGATGTCGCTCGCGACGCTGTACTCCTCCGCACTCCGCCCGCGCGCCGTCGGTTCATCCCTGCCGGCGGTCGTCGGCTCCGGTCCACAGCGGACGGGGCCGGAAGCCGTTTCCAACGTTCCGAGAGGTTGTTCGTGTCGGCCAGCACATCCCGTACGCTCCCGCCGGAGATCGCCGAATCCGAGTCTGTCATGGCGCTCATCGAGCGGGGAAAGGCTGAGGGGCAGATTGCCGGCGATGACGTGCGTCGGGCCTTCGAGGCTGACCAGATTCCGCCAACCCAGTGGAAGAACGTTCTGCGCAGCCTCAACCAGATCCTCGACGAGGAGGGTGTGACGCTGATGGTCAGTGCCGCAGAGGCGCCCAAGCGCACCCGCAAGAGCGTCGCAGCGAAGAGTCCGGCAAAGCGCACCGCCACCAAGACCGTCGCGGCCAAGACGGTCGCTGCCAAGAAGGCTCCGGCCGCTCCGGCCGCTCCCGCGACCGCCGCGGGAGGCCCGGCCGAGGAGGCGTCGGCGGCCCCCGCGAAGAAGGCCGCCGCCAAGAAGACCACCGCCAAGAAGACGGCGGCGAAGAAGACCACCGCCGCGAAGAAGACGGTCGCGAAGAAGACCACCGCCAAGAAGGACGTCACCGACGAGATCCTCGAGGCCGAGGACGTCATCGAGGAAGTGCCGACGGGCAGCAAGCCGGCCCCCGAGGGTGCCGAGCCGGAGCCGGAGAATGCGGGCTTCGTGCTCTCCGACGAGGACGAGGACGACGCTCCCGCGCAGCAGGTCGCCGCGGCCGGCGCCACCGCCGACCCGGTCAAGGACTACCTGAAGCAGATCGGCAAGGTCCCGCTGCTCAACGCCGAGCAGGAGGTCGAGCTCGCGAAGCGGATCGAGGCCGGTCTCTTCGCCGAGGACAAGCTCGCCAACTCCGACAAGCTCGCCCCCAAGCTCAAGCGCGAGCTGGAGATCATCGCCGAGGACGGCCGCCGCGCCAAGAACCACCTCCTGGAGGCCAACCTCCGTCTGGTGGTCTCCCTGGCCAAGCGCTACACGGGCCGCGGCATGCTCTTCCTGGACCTGATCCAGGAGGGCAACCTCGGTCTGATCCGCGCCGTCGAGAAGTTCGACTACACCAAGGGCTACAAGTTCTCGACGTACGCCACCTGGTGGATCCGCCAGGCGATCACGCGTGCCATGGCCGACCAGGCCCGCACCATCCGTATCCCGGTGCACATGGTCGAGGTCATCAACAAGCTCGCGCGGGTGCAGCGCCAGATGCTCCAGGACCTGGGCCGTGAGCCCACTCCGGAGGAGCTGGCCAAGGAGCTGGACATGACCCCCGAGAAGGTCATCGAGGTCCAGAAGTACGGCCGTGAGCCGATCTCCCTGCACACCCCGCTGGGTGAGGACGGGGACAGCGAGTTCGGTGACCTCATCGAGGACTCCGAGGCCGTCGTCCCGGCCGACGCCGTGAGCTTCACCCTGCTCCAGGAGCAGCTGCACTCGGTGCTCGACACGCTCAGCGAGCGCGAGGCGGGCGTGGTGTCCATGCGCTTCGGCCTCACCGACGGTCAGCCGAAGACGCTCGACGAGATCGGCAAGGTCTATGGCGTGACGCGTGAGCGCATCCGCCAGATCGAGTCCAAGACCATGTCGAAGCTGCGCCACCCGTCCCGCTCCCAGGTCCTCCGGGACTACCTGGACTGACGGGCGGCTTCCGCACCGCATAGCGCCAGCACGAAGGCCGGGCCTCCTCGGAGGGCCCGGCCTTCGTGCTGTCCCAAGCGCTGTCTGTCCCAAGCGCTGTCTGCGGGAAGTGCTGCCCGGGGACGAATCACCCGGTTGGCCCAGGGCAGCCCGCCCCGGTTGGCCCCCTCCGGGATGCGGATCGCGCCGGGCGGGGTGACGCTAGGTAGGCGACTCGATCCGTACGGTCAGGAGGCTGCATGCGTAAGTCGCTGCCCTCGTTCCCCGCCCGCCTCGCCGTGCTGCTCGCGGCCGCGCTCGCGCTGCTGCTGCTCGCGCCCGCCCCGGCGACGGCCGAACGTGCCGTGGTGGGCGGGCATCGGGTTCGTACGGCCGAGGCGCCCTGGGCTGTCGCGCTGGCCAGCCGTGAGCTGTTCGGGGCGAAGCGCTCGGGCCAGTTCTGCGGCGGTGCGGCGGTGACCCCCACGAAAGTCATCACGGCGGCGCACTGCCTGAGCCGGGCGGTGCTGGGCAAGAAGTGGCAGGAGGTGCGGGACCTGCGGGTGATCGTCGGCCGCAATGATCTGCGGGGGACCCGTGGGGTGGAGATGGCGCCCGCGAAAGTGTGGGTCAACCCGGCGTACCAGTCCGACGACCGGGCCGGTGACATCGCGGTGCTCACCCTGGGGCGGCCGCTGCCGCCCGCCTACGTCATCCGCATGGCGCGGGCCGGGGATCCGGCGTACCGGGCCGGGAGCAAGGCGTTGGTGTACGGCTGGGGTGATACGGACGGTGACGGCAGCTATGCGCTGACGCTGCGGGCCACGGCGGTACGCGTCCTGACCGACGCGACGTGCCGGAGCGCCTACCCCGGAAACGCGGAGGGCGATTACCAGTCGGCTTCGATGGTCTGCGCCGGGGTTCCGGGTGGCGGCCGGGACGCCTGTCAGGGGGACAGTGGAGGTCCGCTGGTCGCCGACGGACGACTGGTGGGCCTGGTGTCGTGGGGGAGTGGCTGTGCGGTGGCCGGGCGGCCGGGCGTCTACACCCGGATCTCGGCGGTGGTGTCGCTGGTGGCCGCGTAATGGCTGAGACGGCCGAGAGGGTGCCTCGGGCCCGCCGAGAGGCCCGGGAGGGACCGGAACCGGGGTCCTGGGGGCAGGACGGCGTCAGCGGGTCGCGACACACCGCGACGAGCGCGGGCGGCCCTCCCCTGGCTGGGGCGGGCCGCCCGACGTCCGGCCCTTGGCCGGTTTTCGCTCGTCGTCGTGGCGCGAGGCGTCAGCGTTCGTCGTCCGACGCAGACGCCGGAGCGGCGGTCAGCCGCTCGGTCTCGTCCTGTATTTCCGCGGCGATCTTCTTGAGTTCCGGCTCGAACTTGCGACCGTGGTGGGCGCAGAAGAGCAGTTCACCGCCGCTCATCAGGACGACGCGCAGGTATGCCTGGGCGCCGCAGCGGTCGCAGCGGTCAGCGGCCGTCAGCGGGCTCGCGGGGGTCAGAACAGTAGTCACGTCGCCTCTTCTCTAGCTCGACGAGCTGTCGTACCAGGGTCAACATCCAACCAGCCCGATATCGTTCCCGCTCGTGGCTTTTTCTCAAAAATTGCTTCTGAGTGGGCCGGATGATGACGGTTGGCGGCGAATGAGCCNTTTCTCAAAAATTGCTTCTGAGTGGGCCGGATGATGACGGTTGGCGGCGAATGAGCCGTATTGCGTTGGTTTACGGATTCACGTCGCTTGTCGGGTTTTGTCCTCCCGGCCGGGTTGCCGGTTGTGAATGAGGACGTGCCCGGAGCCTAAATGGTTCATGCCTCCAAGGGAACGTGATGTGTGCTTCACGCCAAACGGGCTATCGAACGTACGAGCGAAACTGGGGCGGGCTGGACTAGGATGGACGTTTCACGGGTGGCGGCACGAAGGCTCTATCAGGCCTCGGTACGCTCTGACGGGCGACCCGTGCCACCATCGTGCCCACAGTTGGGCCAACAGAAATTCAGCGAGGAGCGAACCGCGTGACCGCCGACACGTCCGTGCCGTCCACTGCGCTGCTGACCGGAGCAGACCGGGGCGGCTCCAACTACACCGCGCGGCACCTTCTCGTCCTCGAGGGGCTCGAGGCAGTGCGCAAGCGGCCCGGTATGTACATCGGATCGACCGACAGTCGCGGTCTCATGCACTGCCTCTGGGAGATCATCGACAACTCCGTGGACGAGGCCCTGGGCGGCTATTGTGACCGCATCGAGGTGCATCTGCACGACGACGGTTCCGTGGAGGTCCGGGACAACGGCCGGGGGATCCCGGTCGACGTCGAGCCCAAGACCGGGCTGTCCGGCGTCGAAGTCGTGATGACCAAGCTGCACGCCGGCGGCAAGTTCGGCGGTGGCTCGTACGCGGCCTCCGGCGGTCTGCACGGCGTCGGCGCCTCTGTGGTGAACGCGCTGTCCAGCCGCCTGGACGTCGAGGTGGACCGGGACGGCAAGACCCACTCGATCAGCTTCCGGCGCGGCGTTCCCGGGATCTTCACCGAATCCGGACCGGACGCCCCCTTCGATCCCTCCGGCGGTCTTCTCAAGGGGAAGCGGGTTCCCAAGACCCGCACCGGCACCCGCATCCGCTACTGGTCGGACCGGCAGATCTTCCTCAAGGACGCCAAGCTCTCCCTGGAGAACCTGCACGCCCGCGCCCGCCAGACCGCCTTCCTGGTGCCGGGCCTGACGCTGGTCGTCCGGGACGAGCGGGCTCTCGACGGCCGGGAGGGGCCCGTCGAGGAGGAGTTCCGCTACGACGGCGGCATCAGCGAGTTCTGCGAGTACCTCGCCCAGGACAAGGCCGTCTGTGACGTACTGCGCCTGTCCGGGCAGGGCACCTTCAAGGAGACCGTGCCGGTCCTCGACGAGCGCGGCCACATGACGCCGACCGAGGTCACCCGGGAGCTGGGCGTCGACATCGCGCTGCGCTGGGGCACCGGCTACGACGCCACCACCAAGTCCTTCGTGAACATCATCGCCACCCCCAAGGGCGGCACGCACGTCTCCGGCTTCGAGCGCTCGGTCACCAAGACCGTCAACGAGGTGCTGCGCTCCGCCAAGCTGCTGCGCGTCGCCGAGGATGACGTCGTCAAGGACGACGTCATGGAGGGCCTGACCGCCGTCGTGACCGTGCGGCTCGCGGAGCCGCAGTTCGAGGGCCAGACCAAGGAGGTGCTGGGCACCTCGGCCGCCTCCCGGATCGTGGCCAACGTGGTCGCCAAGGAGCTGAAGGCGTTCCTGACGTCCGGGAAGCGGGACGCCAAGCAGCAGGCCCGCGCCGTCCTGGAGAAGATCGTCGCCGCGGCCCGTACGCGCATCGCGGCCCGCCAGCACAAGGAGGCGCAGCGCCGCAAGACCGCGCTGGAGTCCTCCTCGCTGCCCGCGAAGCTGGCCGACTGCCGCAGCGACGACGTGGACCGCAGCGAACTGTTCATCGTCGAGGGCGACTCGGCGCTCGGTACGGCCAAGCTCGCCCGGAACTCCGAGTTCCAGGCGCTGCTGCCGATCCGCGGCAAGATCCTCAACGTTCAGAAGTCATCCGTATCGGACATGCTGAAGAACGCCGAGTGCGGGTCGATCATCCAGGTCATAGGGGCCGGTTCGGGCCGTACGTTCGACATCGACGCGGCCCGCTACGGCAAGGTGATCTTCCTTGCCGACGCCGATGTCGACGGCGCCCACATCCGCTGTCTGCTGCTCACCCTCTTCCAGCGCTACATGCGGCCGATGGTGGAGCAGGGGCGGGTCTTCTCGGCCGTGCCGCCGCTGCACCGGGTGGAGCTGGTCAACCCGAAGCGCGGTCAGGAGAAGTACATCTACACGTACTCCGACAACGAGCTGCGGGAGACGCTGCTGGACCTGGAGCGCCGTGGGGTCCGCTACAAGGACGGCATCCAGCGCTACAAGGGTCTCGGCGAGATGGACGCCGACCAGCTCGCGGAGACGACGATGGACCCGCGTCACCGCACGCTGCGGCGCATCAACATCAGCGATCTGGAGGCCGCCGAGCAGGCGTTCCACCTGCTCATGGGCAACGAGGTCGCGCCGCGCAAGGAGTTCATCACCAACTCGGCGGCGACCCTGGACCGGTCGCGCATCGACGTCTGAGGCGTCTGAGGCGTCCGAGGCGACGTCTGAGGCGGCCGTCTCTCCACCCCGGGTGGAGAGACGGTGTCCACCCGGAATCCGCCCTGGCTCCGATCCCCGTGGCCGGGCCCGTCCGTAGCGTCGGGAGCGTTGTCGTTCCCGCCCCACGGAGGCTCTTGTCATGCCGGAACTCGCCCGGGTCGTGCTCATCGCCGCGGTCGTCGTCATCGTGCTCGTACGGCAGTTCCGGCCGCAGAAGGTGACCGAGGACGCGCGGCGCTGGTGGGTGATGCCCGTACTGCTCGGCTACCTGGCCCTGCGCGAACCCGGGCTGATCGATCACGACCACCGCGTGGCCGCCGCGGCGCTGTTGGTGGTGGAGATCCTGGTCGGGGTGGCGACCGGAGCCGGGTGGGGGTGGACCAGCCGGGTGTGGACGGACGGCTCCGGCGCGGTCTGGACCCAGGGTGCGAAGACCACCGCGCTGGTGTGGGCCGGTGCCGTGGTGTGCCGGGCGGTGCTGGCGGGGGTGGGCGCGCTGGCGGGCGTACCGCAGGGCAGCGGCCCCCTCATGCTGTCGCTCGCGGCGTCCCTGCTCCTGCGCGGTGCCGTCGTCATGATGCGGGCGCGGGGGCTGGAGCCGGTGCCGGGCGCTGCCGGTGCCCACGGCACGGGCGGCCGGTGAGCGCGGGGCACACTGGGCGCATGGGCGGATGGACACAGTGGCCCTCGCGGCAGGCGCTGTCGCGGGAGGGCGTGCCCCGGACCAGGCTGCTGATCAACGGCGGCATCTGGCTGGGCCTGACCGGCTGGCTGCTGGTGGACGTCCTCCGGAACGATGCCTTCCAGGGGTGGGGGCGGGTGGTGCTGATCGGCGCCCTCGCCGGGTGCGCCGTCCTGGTGGAGGTCTTGCGCCGGGTCACCCTCGACCACCGGCTCGCCCCCGCCCTGACGCTGCTCGCCGTGCTGATCGCCGCGGGTGCGGCGCTGCACGCCGCCGGGGCGCGGACCCCGTCCGCCGCGGTGTGGGTCGTGAGCGCCATCCTCGCCATGGAACGGCTTCCGCTGGCGGTCGCGCTCGGCTGCGCGGCCGTGGCCTCGGGGGCGTATGTGCTCGCGAGCGGCCACTCCCCGCTCAGCGAGGCGGCCACCGCCGGGGCCCTGGTGCTCGGCGGCTATGCGCTCCGGCTGGACGAGGAGGCCCGCGGAACCGGCTACCGGCTGCTCGAACAGGAGCGGGTGGCCCGGCGGGCGGAGGCCGAGTCGGCGGCGCTGGCCGAGCGGTCCCGGATCGCCCGGGAGATCCACGACGTGCTGGCGCACAGCCTGTCCGCACAGATGGTCCACTTGGAGGCGGCGCGGCTGCTGATCGAGCGCGGCGAGGACTCCGCGAAGGTGCTGGACCGGGTGGTCGCCGCCCGGGGGATGGCTCGCGACGGGCTCGCCGAGACCCGGCAGGCGCTGTCCGCGCTGCGCGGCGAGATGGCCCCCGTCGAGGACTTCCTGCGGGATTCGGCAGCGGCCGAGGGCGCCCGCTTCGTACGGGAGGGCGAGCCGCGGACGCTGACCGCGGAGGCGGGACTCACGCTCCGCCGGGTCGCCCAGGAGGCGCTGACGAACGTCCGCAAGCACGCTCCGGGCGCCCGGGTGGAGCTGCGGCTGGGCTACGCCGCGCACGCGGTCTCGCTCGAGGTCCGCGACAGCGGCGCCCGCTCGGAACCGGCCGCCGCCGGTCTGACCGTCAGCGGAGCCGGGTACGGTCTGCTCGGAATGCGCGAGCGCGCCGAACTCCTGGGCGGCACGCTGGAGGCGGGTCCGGACGGGGAGGGTTTCGTGGTGCGACTGCGGGTGCCGCTGTGACCGCGCGGGTCGTGGTGGCCGACGACCAGACGGTGGTGCGCGAGGGCATCGTGATGCTGCTGGGGCTGCTGCCCGGTATCGAGGTCGTCGGCTCGGCGGGCGACGGCGAGGAGGCGCTGCGGCTGGTCGCCGAGCTGGCCCCGGACGTCGTGCTGATGGATCTGCGGATGCCGCGCTGCGACGGCGTGGAGGCGACGCGCCGGGTGTGCGCCGAGCATCCGGGCACGCAGGTCGTGGTGCTCACCACCTACGCCGACGACGACTCGCTCTTCCCGGCGCTGCGCGCCGGTGCCCGCGGCTATCTGACCAAGGACGCCGACGCCGACGAGATCGTCCGGGCTGTGGAGGGCGTGATGTCGGGGGACGCCGGGCTGTCGCCCCAGGTGCAGCGGCGGCTGCTGGAGCGACTCGCGGAGCGAGGTGGGTCCGACCGGGTCGAGCCCCAGCGGGAAACCGCCGCCGGGCCGCTGCCGGACGGGCTCACGCCCCGCGAGGCGGAGGTCCTGGCGCTGGTCGCCGAGGGGCTGTCCAACCCGGAGATCGCGCGCCGACTGATGATCGCGCCCGCCACCGTGAAGACGCACATCAACAACCTGTTCGCGAAGACCGCGGTCCGCGACCGCGCCCAGGCCGTGCGCTACGCCTACCGCCATGGCATTGCCGCTCCACGGGACGACGATTCCGGGTCGTTCATCACCTGAGTCACCTGATGGGGTGAACGTCCGGTATTGGAGTATCCGGGATCTTCTCCCTCTGTCCATCCTTGGGCACGCCAACGCGGCAGTGAACAAGGAGCTTTCGGGTGGACATGCACAACGCGCGCGATGCCGGGGCGGCCCGGCTGGACGATCCCTGGTACGACGCGCTCGCCTCCGGCTGGGGCGGGCCGGACGAGCCGGACGAGACGGCCGGTCCGCCCCGGCGCGCCCGCCCGCCCGCCGCCGAGGAGGTGTACACGGAGGTGCACGGCAGCGCCGCCTTCCAGGAGGTGCGCAGGCGCTACCGTCGCTTCGTCTTCCCCGCGGCCGCCGCCTTTCTCCTCTGGTACCTCGCATATGTGGTGGCGGCGACGACCGCGCCCGGTGTGATGGCCCGCCCGGTGGCGGGGTCGCTCAACGTCGCGATGGTCGCGGGCCTCGCCCAGTTCGCCACCACGTTCCTGCTGACGTGGGCGTACGCCCGCCATGCCCGGCTGCGCAGGGACCGGGTCGCGCTGGAGCTGCGCTGGGTGACGCAGGAGATGATGCGGGGGCACGGGCGGTGACCGGCAATCAGCAGAGCCTCGCGCTGCTGCTCTTCGGCGTCTTCGTGGCCGCCACGCTCGCGATCACCACGTGGGCGAGCCGCCGGCGGCAGGGCTCCCCGGAGGAGTTCTACGCGGGCGGGCGGCTGTTCTCCCCGATGGAGAACGGCTTCGCCATCGCGGGCGACTACATGTCGGCCGCCTCCTTCCTCGGCATCTCCGGCCTCATCGCGCTCTTCGGCTACGACGGGGTGCTCTACTGCGTCGGCTTCCTGGTGGCCTGGCTGGTGGTGCTGCTGCTGGTCGCCGAACTCGTCCGCAACTGCGGCCGGTTCACCCTCGCCGACGTGCTGGCCGCGCGGATGAGCGAGCGCCCGGTCCGGATCGCCGCGGGCGTCTCCTCGGTCACCGTCTGCGTGCTCTACCTCGTCGCCCAGATGGTCGGCGCGGGCAGCCTGGTCGCCCTGCTGCTGGACGAGACGGGGTCCCGGGCCCGGTCCTGGACGGTCATCGGCGTCGGCACGCTGATGGTGGTCTTCGTCGCGCTGGGCGGGATGCGGGCCACGACCTGGATCCAGATCGTGAAGGCCGTCCTGCTGATGGGCGGCGCGGTGGCGCTCACGGTGCTCGTCCTGGTCCGCTTCCACGGCGACATCGACAGCCTGCTGAGCACAGCGGCGCGGCACAGCGGGCGGGGCAGCGACTTCCTCGCCCCGGGGCTCGCCTACGGCGACGGCTGGACGGCCCGGCTGGACTTCGTGAGCCTGGGGGTCGCCCTCGTGCTGGGCACCGCGGGCCTGCCGCACATCCTCTCGCGCTTCTACACCGTGCCGACCGCCCCGGCCGCCCGCCGGTCCGTCATCTGGTCGATCGGGCTGATCGGCGGCTTCTACCTGATGACGATCGTGCTGGGCTTCGGCGCGGCGGCCGTGCTGGGCACCGATGCCGTCCGCAGCTCCAACGCGGCGGGCAACACGGCCGTGCCGCTGCTCGCGCTCGACCTCGGCGGGGGCGCCGGATCGACGGGCGGGACGGTGCTGTTCGCGATCGTCGCCGCCGTCGCGTTCGCCACCATCCTCGCCGTCGTCGCCGGGATCACCCTCGCCTCCTCGGCCTCCGTCGCCCATGACCTGTACGCCTCGCTGAGCCGCCGCAAGGACCGCACACCGCGCAGCGAGGTCGCGGTCGCGCGGGTCGCGGCGGTCGGGATCGGGGCGGCGGCGATCGGCCTGGGGCTGCTCGCCGACGACCTCAACGTGGCCTTCCTGGTGGGGCTCGCCTTCGCGGCCGCCGCCTCGGCGAACCTCCCGGTGCTGCTGTACTCGCTGTTCTGGCGGCGGTTCACCACGCGTGGAGCGGTGTGGTCGGTCTACGGCGGGCTGGTCCCGGCGGTGGTGCTGGTGGTGTTCTCCCCGGTGGTCTCCGGCGGGCCGGACGCGATCTTCTCCGGGGTGGACTTCCACCTCTTCCCGCTCCAGAACCCCGGGCTGGTCTCGGTTCCCCTCGGCTTCCTCGCCGGCTGGCTCGGCACGGTCCTCTCCGACGAAGCCGTGGACGCCCGCGGGCACGCGGCCCGGCACGCGGAGACGGAGGTGCGGGCCCTCACCGGGGCGGGCGCGGCCTGAGGGCGCCGCGCGCCCCCCGGAGGGGGCTCAGAGGGGGGCTCAGACCCAGTCGTAGCGGTGTTCCGGGCGGCCGGTCTCGCCGTACTTGAGGCTGAGCCGCACCCGGCCCGTGCGCTCCAGGAGCTTCAGATAGCGCTGGGCGGTCTGTCTGCTGAGCGACGCGCGCTCGGCGACCTCCTGGGCCGACAGCGGGCCGTCGGCGCCGCGCAGCACCTCGCGTACGAGGTCGGCGGTGAGCGCCGAGTGGCCCTTGGGCAGCTCGGCGGGGCCCGCCGACGCGCCGCCCAGGGCGCCGAAGATCCGGTCCACCTGGTCCTGCCCGGCCTCGCCGCCGCCCGCCAGGGCGCGGCGCAGCGCCGCGTACCCCTCCAGCTTGGCGCGCAGCCCGGCGAACGTGAACGGCTTGACCAGGTACTGGAGCGCGCCGTTGCGCATCGCGGCCTGCACGGTGCCGATGTCGCGGGCGGCGGTCACCATGATGATGTCGGTGTGGTGGCCCAGCTGCCGCAGCCGCCCCACCAGAGCGAGCCCGGTCTCGTCCGGCAGGTAGTGGTCGAGCAGGACGAGATCGGCGTGGCCGCGCTCCAGGAAGGCCAGCGCGTCGGCAGCCGTGTGCGCCTGTCCGGCGACGCGGAAGCCCGGCACCTTCCCGACGTACGCCGCGTTGACGCGGGCGACCCGCACATCGTCGTCCACGACCAGCACCTCGATGAGACCGCCCGGGCCGGTGTCCGATGTCATCGCGGCTCTCCTGTCGCGGTCAGCGGCGCCCCGGCCGGTTTCCCGGCCGGTTCCTGGGTCAACGCCTCGGGGAGGACGACGGTGAACTCGGCGCCGCCGCCGTCACGGTCGGCCACCCGTGCGCTGCCGCCCTGGCGCTCGGCGAGGCGGCGCACCAGGGCCAGCCCGATGCCGCGCTGTCCGTGCGCGGGCGGCTTCTTGGTGGACCAGCCCTCGGTGAACACCAGGTCGCGCCGGTCGGCGGGGATGCCGGGCCCGGTGTCCGAGACCCGCAGCAGCACCGTACGGTCGTCCGCGCACAGCTCCACCTCGACCCGCGGCTCGGCCGAACCGACCGCCGCGTCCAGCGCGTTGTCGATCAGGTTGCCGACGATCGTCACCAGCCCCGGCGGATCCACCAGCCGGTCCGGCAGCAGGGTGCCCTCGGCGATGCGCAGGGACACCCCGCGCTCCGTGGCGACCGTGGCCTTGCCGACCAGCAGGGCGGCCAGCAGCGGATCGTGCACCCGCTCGGTGACCTGCTCGGCGGTGGCACGGTGGACGCCGACCGCCTCGGTGATGAACTCCACCGCCTCCTCGTGGAGTTCGAGTTCGAGCAGGCCGAGGAGGGTGTGCATCCGGTTGGCGTGCTCGTGGTCCTGGGCGCGCAGCGCGTCGATCAGCCCGCGGGTGCCGTCCAGTTCGCGGCCGAGCCGCTCCAGTTCGGTGCGGTCGCGCAGGGTGGCCACCGCGCCGCCGTCGTCCGTGGGCATCCGGTTGGCGACCAGCACCCGGCCGCCGCTGACGGTCAGCAGATCGGCGCCGGTGACCCGCCCCGCCAGCACATCGGTCGTACGGCCGGGCGGCAGCACCGCCTCCAGCGGCTGTCCGGTGTCCTCGGCGCGCAGGTCCAGCAGCCGCTGCGCCTCGTCGTTCATCAGCCGGATGCGGCCGTGCGCGTCGAGCGCGACGACGCCCTCGCGGATGCCGTGCAGCATGGCCTCGCGCTCGGCGAGCAGCGCGGAGATGTCGGAGAAGGCCAGGTCATGGGTGCGCCGCTGGAGCCTGCGGGACACCAGATACGCCGCCAGGGCGCCGACGGCGAGCGCGCCGCCCGCGTACGCGAGCATCCCGGGCAGCGCGCCGAGCAGCCGTCCGCGCACGGTCTCGTACGCGATGCCGACCGACACCGCGCCCACGATGCGGCCGTCCCTGTCGCGCAGCGGCACCTTGCCGCGGGCCGAGCGGCCGAGCGTGCCGTTGTCGATCTGCATGACCTCATGGCCCGCGAGCGCTTGCTCGGGGCTGGTCGAGACGTGCTTGCCGATCTCGTCCGGGGAGGTGTGCGACCAGCGGACCCCGCGCCGGTCCATGATCACGATGTACTCGGCGCCGGTCGCCCGGCGGATGCGCTCCGCCGCGGCCTGGACCGGTCCTTCCCGGCTGGGCCGGGTGTGCTGGAGCGCCGTGACCAGCCGCGGTTCGGAGGCCGTGGTCTGGGCGATGGACAGCGCCCGGCGCATGGCCTGGTCGTCGAGCTGGGAGCCGAGCGGGCGCAGGAAGAGGCCGGTCGCGAGCACGGTGACGCCCGCGGCGATGGCCAGCTGCATCAGCAGCACCTGGGAGAAGACGCGTCGGGGCCAGCCGATGCGCCACCTTGTGGCCGCGGAGGGCGGCCCCGGGGGTATCGCGGCGCTCATGGCAACGAAGGGTAACGAAGGGCAGGGCGAGGGCACGCCCCAGTACCCCCGGCGGCCCCGCGCGCGGCGGGGGAGACCGGGCGAGGGTCCGGCATGATCGGAGAGCCCCCAGGGAGGGCGGTCGCTCAGCGCCTGGCGGCGCTGACCGTCCGTCCGTCGCGCGCGGGCCGCACGGCCCGGATGCCGACCACGTCCATGCGGGCCGGGGAGCCCAGCGGCGACCCGCAGCTCTGCGGCCGCGGCGGGGCGGCGGCCACCTGCGCCACGCTCACCCGCCACACCCGGCCGTCGGTGTGCGCCACGGTCACCGACCAGGCGGGGGCGGCGCTCTCGGTGCGTACGACGGTCAGCGCGTCGGCGCCGTCCTCACCGGTCAGCTCGCGGACCGCCAGCTCGGCCGCCTGTCCGGGCCGCTCCCAGGCGGAGCGGCCGCGGCAGCCCTCGGTGGCCACCCGGTTCTCGCGCAGCGCCGCGAGGGTGTCCTTGACGTCCTGGGCGGTGACCCGGCCGTAGGCGTAGCCGTGCGGCAGGACGACGAGCGTGGGCGAGAAGCGGTGGCCGCCGATGTGGGTGATCTCCCAGGTGCCCTCCACCCCGGCGGTGGTCAGCTCGGCGGCCAGCGGGCGGCCGAGCAGCGCGCAGCAGCGGTCGCGCTTGCCGTTGGTGCACACCAGCACCAGCGGAGCGCCGGTGTACTCCTCCCACTCCCCGGGGAGGCCGCCGGGAGCGTCGTCGGCCGCACCGGCAAGGCCGCCCGCGTCGCCCGCGCCCAGCGCGGCGAAGTCCAGGCCGAGCAGCTGCCCCGGGTCGGCGAGGGCGGTCGTACGGATCCAGGAGCGGCCGGGCCGGGTGTGCGCCACGAACACCCGGTGACGGCTGCCCGCGTGCAGGTCGGCATGGCGGCCCGGCCGGCGGATCAGCGCGACCCGGACGCCGGTGCCTTCGGCGGCGCGCTCCAGGGCGCGCCCCACGGCGGGGTCCAGGCGGCTGGCGGTCAGGGCCTCGGTGCCCCAGGGGCCCGGTTGTTCGACAAGCAGCCAGGTGGGGGCGGTGGCCGCCGTCCCGGCGAGCGGCTCGGACAGATCCCGGGAAGCGGTCGTGCACGTGCTCACGAAGGTAAGCCTAACCTCTGTCGATCAACTTCGCGCACGGGTGGGGTAATCGGGGTGCGGGGGAGCGGGACGGTCCGGTTCCCTGTGGGGGCGCGCACCCTGTTCCGCGGGGGCGGGGACGGCGGGAGAATGGCCGCTCCGGGGGGCGGAGGGGGGTCCGATGTGCGGGCTGTGGGCGCGGTGGCGCGGACGCCGCGGGAAGCGCGGGGCGCGGCGGCTGGATCCGGCGGTGAGGGCGAGCGTGCGGGCGGCGTACGCCGAGGGGCGGCCGATCCCCGAGGAGCTCGCCCGGCAGGCGGCGCTCGCCGGTGACCGGGAGGGCATGACCGTCTACGGCATCGGGCTCGGCAACCGCGGTGCGTACCCGGAGGCCCTGCTCTGGCTCGGCAAGGCGGTGGACGCCGGGGACCTCACCGCGCTGGTGGTGCTCGGCACCCTGCATCTGGACCTCGGCGACCCGGCCGAGGCGGAGCGGCACTTCCGGAAGGCGGCCGACCGCGGCCATCCCGGCGCCCGGGTCGCGCTCCGGCAGCTGCGGGCCCGCCGCAACGGCGCCGGGCACTGAGCCCCGCGCCACACCCATCCCTTCCGGTGGCCGCATGCGCAGGGGCGCGGCACCTCTCGGTGCCGCGCCCCTGATCGTCCGTTCCCGCCGTGCCTACACCGGCCCGGCGACCACCGCCACCGGCTTGGTGAGCGGCACTCCGGAGCCGTCCCGGCGCGGATCGGGCTCCGGCAGCGGGACCGGGGCGCCGGTGGCCGACGCCGCGCGGGCCGGGGCCGCGCCCGCCCAGGCCAGCACCAGACAGTCCTCGCCCTTGAGGAACCGCTGACAGCGCACCCCGCCCGTGGCCCGCCCCTTGCGCGGGTACTGGTCGAAGGGGGTGAGCTTGGCCGTCTGCTGTACGGAGTCGTCGAGCGTGCCGTGCGTACCCGAGACCGTGAACACCACCGCGTCGGCCGCCGGGTCGACCGCCGTGAACGAGATCACCTTCGCGTCGGGCGCGAGCTTGATGCCCGCCATGCCGCCCGCGGCCCGCCCCTGCGGCCGCACCTGGCCGGCCGGATAGCGCAGCAGATGGGCGTTGTCGGTGATGAAGACCAGATCCTCCTCGCCGGTGCGCAGCTCGACCGCGCCCACGATCCGGTCGCCCTCCTTGAGGCCGATGACCTCCAGCTCCTCCTTGTGGGCCGGATAGTCCGGGACCACGCGCTTGACGACGCCCTGCTCCGTGCCGATGGCGAGCCCCGGCGAGGACTCGTCCAGGGTGGTGAGGCAGATCAGCTCCTCGCCCTCCTCCAGGGACAGGAACTCGGCGATCGGCGCCCCGCCCGCCAGGTTCGGCGTCGCGGAGGACTCCGGTAGCTGGGGCAGGTCGATCACCTGGAGCCGCAGCAGCCGCCCGGTCGAGGTGACGGCCCCGACCTCCGCGCGGGCCGTCGCCGGGACCGCCGAGACGATCACGTCGTGCTTGCTGCGCTTGGTCTGCTCGCCCGCGAAGGGCTCGCCGTTCGCCGTACGGGCCAGCAGCCCGGTGGAGGACAGCAGCACGCGGCACGGGTCGTCCGCGACCTCCAGCGGCACCGCGGCCACCGGGGCGTCGGCGGACTCCAGCAGCACCGTGCGCCGCGGGGTGCCGAACTTCTTGCCCACCGTGGCCAGTTCGGAGGAGACCAGCTTGCGCAGCTCGGCGTCCGAGTCGAGGATCCGGGTCAGCTCCTCGATCTCCGCGTTGAGCTTGTCGCGCTCCGACTCCAGCTCGATCCGGTCGAACTTGGTCAGCCGGCGCAGCGGAGTGTCCAGGATGTACTGCGTCTGGACGTCCGACAGGTCGAAGCGGTCCATCAGCGTTTCCTTGGCCTGCGCCGAGTTCTCGCTGGACCGGATGAGGCGGATGACCTCGTCGATGTCGAGCAGGGCCACCAGCAGGCCCTCGACCAGGTGCAGCCGGTTGCGCCGCTTGGTGCGCCGGAACTCGCTGCGCCGCCGCACCACGTCGAAGCGGTGGTCGAGGTAGACCTCCAGCAGCTCCTTGAGCCCCAGCGTGAGCGGCTGGCCGTCCACCAGCGCCACGTTGTTGATGCCGAAGGACTCCTCCATCGGCGTGAGCTTGTAGAGCTGCTCCAGCACGGCCTCCGGATTGAAGCCGTTCTTGATCTCGATCACCAGGCGCAGGCCGTGCGCACGGTCGGTGAGGTCCTTGACGTCCGCGATGCCCTGGAGCTTCTTGGCGCCGACCAGGTCCTTGATTTTGGAGATGACCTTCTCGGGCCCGACGGTGAAGGGCAGTTCGGTGACGACGAGGCCCTTGCGGCGGGGCGTCACGTCCTCCACGGCCACCGTGGCGCGGATCTTGAAGCTGCCGCGCCCCGTCTCGTACGCGTCCCGGACGCCGCTGAGCCCGACGATCTGTCCGCCGGTCGGCAGGTCGGGACCCGGCACATGCCGCATCAGCGTGTCGAGGTCCGCGCCCGGGTGCTTGATCAGGTGGCGGGCGGCGGCGACCACCTCGCCCAGGTTGTGCGGCGGCATGTTCGTCGCCATGCCGACCGCGATCCCGGACGTGCCGTTGACCAGCAGGTTCGGATAGGCGGCGGGGAGGGTGACGGGCTCCTGCTCGCTGCCGTCGTAATTCGGCGAGAAGTCGACCGTGTCCTCGTCGATGGACTCGGTCATCAGGGACGTCGCCGAGGCCATCCGGCACTCGGTGTACCGCATCGCGGCGGGCGGGTCGTCGTTGCCCAGCGAGCCGAAGTTCCCGTGGCCGTCGACCATCGGCAGGCGCATCGAGAACGGCTGCGCCATGCGCACCAGCGCGTCGTAGATCGACGCGTCACCGTGCGGGTGGAGCTTACCCATCACCTCGCCGACGACGCGGGCGCACTTCACGAAGCCGCGCTCGGGGCGCAGCCCCATCTCGTTCATCTGGTAGAGGATGCGTCGGTGCACGGGCTTGAGCCCGTCGCGGGCGTCGGGCAGCGCGCGCGAATAGATGACCGAGTAGGCGTACTCCAGGTAGGAGCCCTGCATCTCGTCGACGACGTCGATGTCGAGGATGCGCTCCTCGAAGTCGTCCGGCGGCGGACTCTTCGTGCTGCGGCGGGCCATCGCGCTTGCGGCTCCTTCAACGGCAGAGCGGGATCTGACGCGGACCATTGTGGCCCCGTCCACCGACAACTGTGGAACGGGCCGTCCCCGAACGGCACGGCGGGACCTTGGCCGGACCTTTGCGTGACGGGAACTTCGCCAGATGTCCGTGCGGTTGCATACAGTGACAGAAGCGCTCATCACAGCGGTTCGCACGCGCTCCACACGCGATCGAAGGGACGTACATGCCCATGGGTCACACGGCCACGCAACAGGCCGGCTCCGGCGGCCTGAAAGCGACCGAGCACCGTCTGGCCAACGGCCTGCGGGTAGTGCTCTCCGAGGATCACCTGACCCCGGTCGCCGCGATCTGCCTCTGGTACGACGTCGGCTCACGCCACGAAGTCAAGGGGCGTACCGGCCTCGCCCACCTCTTCGAGCACCTGATGTTCCAGGGCTCGGCCCAGGTGACGGGGAACGGCCACTTCGAGCTGGTCCAGGGGGCCGGCGGCTCGCTCAACGGCACGACCAGCTTCGAGCGCACCAACTACTTCGAGACGATGCCCGCCCACCAGGTCGAGCTGGCGCTGTGGCTGGAGGCGGACCGGATGGGGTCCCTCCTGACCGCGCTGGACGACGAGAGCCTGGAGAACCAGCGGGACGTCGTCAAGAACGAGCGCCGCCAGCGCTACGACAACGTTCCGTACGGCACGGCCTTCGAGAAGCTCGTCGCCATGGCCTACCCCGAGGGCCACCCGTACCACCACACCCCGATCGGCTCGATGGCCGACCTGGACGCCGCCTCCCTGGAGGACGCCCGGGAGTTCTTCCGCACGTACTACGCGCCGAACAACGCGGTGCTGTCCATCGTCGGCGACATCGACCCCGAGCAGACGCTCGCCTGGATCGAGAAGTACTTCGGCACCATCGCCTCCCACGAGGGCAAGCGGCCGCCCCGCGACGGCACGCTCCCCGAGGTCATCGGCGGGCAGCTGCGCGAGGTCGTCGAGGAGGAGGTCCCGGCCCGCGCCCTGATGGCCGCCTACCGGCTGCCGCACGACGGCACCCGCGAGGCCGACGCCGCCGACCTGGCGCTGACCGTCCTCGGCGGCGGCGAGTCCTCCCGGCTGCACAACCGCCTGGTGCGCCGCGACCGTACGGCCGTCGCCGCCGGGTTCGGCCTGCTGCGGCTGGCGGGCGCGCCGTCGCTGGGCTGGCTGGACGTGAAGACCTCCGGTGGGGTCGAGGTGCCCGGCATCGAGGCCGCCGTCGACGAGGAGCTGGCCCGCTTCGCCGAGGAGGGCCCGACGCCGCAGGAGATGGAGCGCGCCCAGGCGCAGATCGAGCGCGAGTGGCTGGACCGGCTGGCCACCGTCGGCGGCCGCGCCGACGAGCTGTGCCGGTTCGCCGTGCTGTTCGGCGACCCGCAGCTGGCGCTGACCGCCGTGGGGCGGGTGCTGGACATCACCGCCGAGGAGGTGCGGGCCGTGGCCGCGGCGAGGCTGCGCCCCGACAACCGGGCCGTGCTGGTCTACGAGCCCGTCCAGGGCGCCGAGGACGCGGACGACGAGTCCTCCGGTGCCGCAGAAGCCGCCGACACCGACGCAGAAGGGGAGGCGGCCCAGTGAGCGACGCCGTCACCGCCACCATGACCTTCCACCCGCAGCCGCAGGGCGGCGCCCCCAAGCCGTGGGCCTTCCCGGCGCCGGAGCGCAGTGAGCTGTCCAATGGGCTCACCGTGCTGCGCTGCCACCGCCCCGGCCAGCAGGTCGTCGCCGTGGAGATCAACCTCGACGCCCCGCTGGACACCGAACCGGCCGGTCTGGACGGCGTCGCCACGATCATGGCGCGCGCCCTGTCCGAGGGCACCGACAAGCACACCGCCGAGGAGTTCGCCGCCGAACTGGAGCGCTGCGGCGCCACCCTGGACGCCCACGCGGACCACCCCGGCGTCCGGGTCTCCCTGGAGGTGCCGGTCTCCCGGCTGCCCAAGGCGCTCGGCCTGCTCGCCGACGCGCTGCGCGCCCCCGCCTTCCCCGACGGCGAGATCGAGCGGCTGGTGCGCAACCGGCTGGACGAGATCCCGCACGAGCTGGCCAACCCGGCCCGCCGTGCCTCCATGGCCCTGGCCAAGGAGCTGTTCCCGGCCGAGTCGCGGATGTCCCGGCCGCGCCAGGGCACCGAGGAGACCATCGAGGGCATCGACGCCGCGGCGGTGCGCGCGTTCTACGAGGCGCACATCCGGCCCTCCACCGCGACCGCGGTCGTCGTCGGCGACCTGGCCGGAGTCGACCTCGACCAGGCGCTCGCCGACACCCTCGGCGCCTGGACCGGAGGCCCGGCCCCGCAGCGCTCGGTCCCGCCGGTCATCGCCGACGACACCGGCCGTGTGGTGATCGTCGACCGGCCCGGCGCGGTCCAGACCCAGCTGCTCATCGGGCGCATCGGCGCCGACCGGCACGACCGCGTCTGGCCCGCCCAGGTGCTCGGCACCTACTGCCTGGGCGGCACCCTCACCTCCCGGCTGGACCGGGTGCTGCGCGAGGAGAAGGGCTACACCTACGGGGTGCGCGCCTTCGGCCAGGTGCTGCGCTCGACGCCGCCCTCGCCGGCCGGGGGCGGCTCGGCGGGCGCCTCGCTGCTGGCGATCAGCGGTTCGGTGGCCACCGAGGTCACCGGCCCGGCGCTGGACGACCTGTGGACGGTGCTGCGGACGCTGAAGGAGGAGGGGCTGACGGACGCCGAGCGCGATGTCGCCGTGCAGAACCTCGTCGGCGTCGCCCCGCTGAAGTACGAGACGGCCGCCGCCGTCGCGGGCACGCTCGCCGACCAGGTCGAGCAGCACCTGCCGGACGACTTCCAGGCGCAGCTGTACGCCCGGCTCGCCGAGGCGGGGACGGTGGAGGCGACCGCGGCGGTCGTGAGCGCCTTCCCGGCCGACCGGCTGGTGACGGTGCTCGTGGGTGACGCCTCGAAGATCGAGGAGCCGGTCAGGGCGCTCGGCATCGGAGAGGTGCGCGTCATCACCGGCTGAACCGCGGTCCGCCGGGCCCGAGATGTCCCTGGACCGGCTCAACGCCCCATCAGAACAAGGGCCCTGGCGTCAAGCGAGACGCCAGGGTCCTCCCGTATGTCCGATTTGAGGGGCGTTTGGTTTGTGGCGAGAACAACAAAAACCCGTAACCGTTTGGTGATCGAAACGCGGCCCGTTTAGCGTCAGTGCGGCTGTTCGCCGGATACCCGCCGCACCCGCGGCACGGACAGTCATCGCCGAGTCCCATGGTGCGAGTGCCAGGGGAGCCGGGGACCCAAACGTCCCTGGGGTGAATCGGACGCCTTCCCCGGCCGGGGGAGGGGCCCGTAGGAGACCTTCCTGCTCCGAACCCGTCAGCTAACCCGGTAGGCGAGAAGGAAGGAAAGGAGTGCGCCACACCATGGCGTTCACCCGTGCTGCCGGGAAGCACCGACGTCCCAGCCAGACCGCCGTCCGTACCGGCGCGAACATCGCTGGCATCACCACGGTCGCCTCGGGCGTCGTCGCCGGCATCGCCGGCCCGGCCCTCGCCGCGACCGGCGAGACGCCGTCTCCCCAGGACACCGGTCTCCGCCAGGCGATGGTGATGGGCGACGGTCTCTCCGACCAGATCGACGCGCAGGCCCAGTCCCAGGAGAGCGCCGCCGAGGCCGCCGCCGCCAAGGCGAAGGCCGAGGCCGTGGCCCGCCAGGAGGCCGCGCGGAAGGCCGACGCGGCCGCGAAGAAGGCCAAGGCGGAGCGCGAGGCCAAGGAGCGCGCCGCGCGTGAGGAGGAGCGCAAGCGCCTCAACACGTTCGTCTCGCCCGTCGACGGCTCCTCCGTCTCCACCGGTTACCAGGCGTCCAGCGGCCTGTGGTCCTCCGGCAGCCACACCGGCATCGACTTCAGCGCCTCCACCGGCACCGAGGTGCAGTCGGTCGGCATGGGTGAGGTCGTCGAGGCGGGCTGGGGCGGCTCGTACGGCAACAACGTCGTCATCAAGATGAACGACGGCACCTACACCCAGTACGGCCACCTCTCCTCGATCGGCGTCTCGGTCGGCCAGAAGGTCACCCCCGGCCAGCAGATCGGCCTGTCCGGCGCCACCGGCAACGTCACCGGCCCGCACCTGCACTTCGAGGCCCGCACCACCGCGGAGTACGGCTCGGACATGGACCCGCTGTCGTACCTGCGCTCGCACGGCGTCAACCTCTGACCCGTCGCCACCCCTGTCGAAAGGCCCCGTCCGCTCCGGACGGGGCCTTCGGCGTTACCCGGCCGGGACGCTCCCCTGTGACCAAAAAATATCCCTGAATTGACTTCGCCCATCGGAAATCCCGGCGGCTTCGAATAGAGTCACTGAACACGCGTCAATCGGATGCGTTTCGCGGGGTTGAGGCGGAGGTTCGACAATGCGGGACCGGAAGTGAACGGGGATACGGCCGCACTCCAGGGCGGTCGCCGGATTTCGGCGCATGCGGTGTGCACGGCGATCCGTGACGACATCATCTCCGGCACCTATCCGCCCGGCAGCCGGCTGACCGAGGAGCTGCTCGCACGGCGCTACGGGGTCTCCCGGGTGCCCGTCCGCGAGGCGCTGCGCACCCTGGAGTCCGAGGGCTTCGTCACGACCCGGCGGCACGCGGGCGCGTGCGTCGCCCAGCCGTCCGAGAAGGAGGCGGCCGACCTCCTGGACATCCGGGCCCTGCTGGAGCCGCTGGGCGCCGCCAGGGCCGCCCAGCGGCGCACCGAGGGGCATCTGAAGGTGCTGCGCGGTCTGGTCCGGCTCGGCCAGGAGCGGGCCCAGCGCGGCCGGCTGGGCGAGCTGCGCTCGCTGGGCGACTGGTTCCACGAGACGCTCGCCCAGGCGTCCGGCAGCCCGAGCCTGGCGGGGATGCTGGTGCAGCTGCGGCGCAAGACGGCGTGGGTGTACGCGTCGGACCCGGCCCGGCAGACCGCGCAGGTGGTCCAGCCCATGCAGCCCGTACAGGCCGCGCCGGGCGTGCCGGGTGCGGCCGGGTGTGCCGACCCGTCGGTGCGCGCCGTCGAGTCCTGGGCGGAGCACGGGGCGATCGTGGACGCGGTCGCGCGCGGCGACGCCGACCGGGCGCGGGCGCTCGCCGCCGCGCACACCGAACGCTCGCTGGCCGAATACCGATTGCGAAACGCGTCCCAGGTGAGAACTTCGAAACATTCCGTAAACACGGCGAGCGGCCGGAATTAACAGCCGCCCGCTATACGGCTCAATGGAATTCGGGATGCGGAAAACAACGGGGCCGCGGTGACCCGTAATGGTTCACCGCGGCCCCGCCGCGCCGAAATGTGATTCGGACGGAATCAGACGGTCTCCGGAAGCTCCTCGAGACCCTCGGCCACCAGCTTCGCCAGACGGTCGAGCGCGACCTCCGCGTCGTCGGCCTCGGAGGCGAGTACGACCTCGTCGCCACCCTGGGCGCCCAGGCCGAGCACGGCGAGCATGGAAGCGGCGTTGACCGGGGCGCCGCCCGCCTTGGCGATCGTGACGGGGACGCCGGCGGCGGTCGCCGCACGGACGAAGATCGACGCCGGGCGGGCGTGCAGGCCCTCGGCCCAGCCGATGTTGACGCGGCGCTCAGCCATGGTGTTGCCCTTCAGATCTGCGGGTGCTGTTGTCTAGACCAGATGATACGGTGTCCGGTCTCGCCCGGGTCGGGCCCGAGTGGGTCCGGTCATGTCCGAACAGGTCCGATACGGACTTTCCCTCGACACCCCCCGTTCACGCAAGGGTGTCCGCCATGCGGACCTCTGCGTCCCGGACTTCAGCCCGTACCCTGTCCCCATGCCGAGCCCGTCGGATCATCACGCGTACCCCACCCACTGGGAGGCCGACGTGGTGCTCAGGGACGGTGGCACCGCGCAGATCCGCCCCATCACGCCCGACGACGCGCAGCGCCTGGTCAGCTTCTACGAACACGTCTCGGACGAGTCGAAGTACTACCGCTTCTTCGCGCCCTACCCCCGGCTCTCCGACCGCGACGTCCACCGCTTCACCCACCACGACTACGTCGACCGGGTCGGGCTCGCGGCGACCGTCGGGGGCGAGTTCATCGCCACCGTCCGCTACGACCGCATCGACGAGGACGGGCTGCCCGCCCACCTCCCGCCACCCGGTGAGGGCGACGCCGACCGGGCCCCCGCCGACGAGGCCGAGGTCGCCTTCCTGGTCCAGGACGCCCACCAGGGCCGCGGCGTGGCCTCCGCCCTCCTCGAACACATCGGGGCCGTCGCCCGCGAGCGCGGCATCCGCCGCTTCGCCGCCGAGGTGCTGCCCGCCAACACCAAGATGATCAAGGTGTTCACGGACGCCGGCTACACCCAGAAGCGCAGCTTCGACGACGGCGTCGTCCGCCTCGAATTCGACCTCGAGCCCACCGACCGCTCCCTCGCCGTCATGCGCGCCCGTGAGCAGCGCGCCGAGGCCCGCTCCGTGCAGCGGCTGCTCACCCCCGGCTCCGTCGCCGTCATCGGAACCGGCCGGGCCCCCGGCGGGGTCGGCCGCACCGTGCTGCGCAACCTCCTCGACGGCGGCTTCACCGGGCGGGTCCACGCCGTCAACCACGCCTTCCCCGAGGACTGGACGCGCCTGGAGCCCGACGGCGTCCCGGCCCACCGCTCCCTGCGGGAGGTCGACGGACCGGTCGACCTGGCCGTCGTCGCCGTGCCCGCCGCGCAGGTGCCCGCCGTCGTCGCCGACTGCGGCGACCACGGCGTCCAGGGGCTCGTCGTCCTCTCCGCCGGGTACGCCGAGAGCGGCCCCGAGGGCCGCGACCGCCAGCGCGACCTGGTACGCCAGGCCCGCACCTACGGCATGCGCGTCATCGGCCCCAATGCCTTCGGCATCATCAACACCGCCGAGAGCGTGCGGCTGAACGCCTCCCTCTCACCCCGGCTGCCCGTCCCCGGCCGCATCGGGCTGTTCACCCAGTCCGGCGCGATCGGCATCGCCCTGCTGTCCGGGCTGCACCGGCGCGGCGCCGGACTCACCCGGCCCACCGGCACCGAGGGGACGGCGGGTCTCGCGGGCCTCGCGGGCATGGTCGGTCTGTCCACCTTCGTGTCCACCGGAAACCGCGCCGACGTCTCCGGCAACGACCTCCTCCAGTACTGGTACGAGGACCCGGAGACCGACGTCGCCCTCATGTACCTCGAATCCATCGGCAACCCCCGCAAGTTCACCCGGCTCGCCCGGCGCACCGCCGCCGTCAAGCCCGTCGTGGTCGTCAAGGGCGCCCGGCACAGCGGCAGCGCCCCCACCGGACATGCCGTGCCCACCACCCGCATCCCCGACGCCACCGTCTCCGACCTGCTGCGACAGGCGGGCGTCCTGCGCGTGGACACCGTCACCCAGCTCGCCGACGCCGGGGTCCTGCTCGCCTCCCAGCCGCTCCCGGACGGGCCGCGCGTCGCCATCCTCGGCAACTCCGAATCCCTCGGCCTGCTCACCTACGACGCCTGCCTCACTGAAGGGCTGCGCCCGCTGCCGCCCCGCGACCTGACCACGGCCGCCGCCCCCGAGGACTTCCACCGCGCCCTGACCGGGGCGCTCGGCGACGACGAGTGCGACGCCGTCGTCGTCACCGCCATCCCATGGGTCGGCGACGCCCGTACGGCGGACCTCGCCGCGGCCGTCCGCACGGCGGCCACCGAGGCGTCCGGGCGCGGGGCGGCCAAGCCGGTGGCGGTGGTCCACCTGGAGATCCCCGGCCTGGCGGAGGCCCTCGCGGGCGTCGGTGACCCGGCCTCGGCGCCCGGCGCCGCACCACCGGACGCACCACCGGCCGAACCACTGGCCGAGATCCGCCGGATCCCGGCCTATCCGGCCGCCGAGCGCGCGGTGCGGGCGCTCGCCGAGGCCGTGTGGTACGCGCGGTGGCGGCGCGAATCCGAGGAGCCCGGCCGGGTGCCGGAGTACGACGACATCGACGAGGCGGGGGCCGCCGCCGACATCGAGGTGCTGCTGGCCCCGCCCGAGGGGGCCCCGCACCAGGACATCCCGCCGCCCGACGCCCCCGTAGCCGACGGCACCGGCATCGAGCTGTCCGCCGCCGACACCCAGCGCCTGCTGGCCCGCTACGGCGTCAGCGTGCTGCCCGCGCTGCCCGCGCCGGACGCCGACACCGCCGTGCGGGCCGCCGGGCGGCTCGGCTACCCGGTCGCGCTGAAGCCCACCGCCCCGCAGCTGCGCCACCGCACCGACCTGGGAGGGGTGCGGCTCGACCTCGGCGGCGAGACGGAACTGCGCCGCGCGTACGCCGAACTGACCGCCCATCTCGGTCCCGCCGGGGAGCTGGGGCTGGTCGTGCAGCGGATGGCGCCGCGCGGCGTCGACACCGTCGTACGCGCCGCGATAGACCCCGGCGCCGGAGCCGTGCTCTCCTTCGGGCTCGCCGGCGCGCCGTCCGAACTGCTGGGCGACACCGCCCACCGGCTCGTCCCCGCCACCGACCGGGACGCGGCCGAGCTGATCCGGTCCATCCGGACCGCGCCGCTCCTCTTCGGCTGGCGGGGTTCCAAGCCGGTGGACACCGCGGCCCTCGAAGAGCTGCTGCTGAGGGTGTCGCGGCTGGTGGACGACCATCCCGAGGTGGTCGCCGTCGACCTGGAGCCGGTGGTCGTCGCCCAGCGCGGCCTCTCCGTGCTCGGCGCGTCCGCGCGGCTGGCGCCGCCGCCCGTGCGCACCGACCTCGGCCCCCGCCATCTGCCCGCCTACTGACGGGCCGGGGCCGGTGACGGGCATGGGAGCCGGTGTCGGCGCCGCCCCGTAGGATGGTGCCCATGGCGAAGACCGGTACGACGACCCAGGGGCTGCGCGCGGCGATCGAGCGCAGCGGCTATTACCCGGCACTCGTGGCCGAGGCGGTGGAGGCCGCCGTGGGCGGCGAGCCGATCGTGTCGTACCTGGTCCATCAGGAGACCACGTTCGACGCCAACGAGGTGCGCCGCCATGTCACGGTCCTCGTCCTCACCGGAAACCGCTTCATCGTCAGCCACACCGACGAGCAGGCCGCGGACGGCACCTCCCCGTCGCCGTACGCGACCACCTCCACCGAGTCCGTGAAGCTCCAGCGGATCTCGTCGGTCGTGCTCAGCCGGGTCGTCGCCAACCCCGAGTCGTACACCCCGGGCACGCTGCCCCGCGAGGTCGTGCTGACCATCGGCTGGGGCGCCGTCAACCGCCTCGACCTGGAGCCCGCCGCCTGCGGCGACCCCAACTGCGAGGCCGACCACGGCTACACCGGCTCGTCCACCGCCGACGACCTGAGCCTGCGGGTCAGCGAGGCGGGCGACGGCCCCGACACCGTCCGCCAGACCCTCGCCTTCGCCCAGGCGCTCTCCGAGGCCACCGCGGCCACCCCGGACACCGGCCGCTGATGCCCGGCTCCGCCACCGGCCCGACCACCGCGGCCGACTCCGCCTGGCCCGAGCCGGTCCCGCTCGACCCCCGTACCGCTCCGCTGCCGCGCTACGGCACGGGCTCGCTCGCCGATCTGCTGCCCGCGATCGCCGCGGGCCAGGAGGTCCCGGGGCTGACGTCCGGGCTCGCCCTCGCGCCCGCCGACCGGGTGTGCGTCTTCCTGGTCGACGGCCTGGGCTGGGAGCTGCTGCGCGATCACCCCGCCGAGGCGCCCTTCCTGACCTCGCTGCTCTCCACCTCGCTGAACGGCACCGGCGCCCCGCTCACCGCGGGCTTCCCGTCCACCACCGCCACGTCGCTCGCCTCCGTGGGCACGGGCCTGCCGCCCGGCGCCCACGGGCTGCCGGGCTATACGGTGGCCGACCCCGCCACCGGCCGGCTGATGAACCAGCTGCGCTGGCAGCCCTGGACGGATCCGCACGCCTGGCAGCCGTATCCCACGGTCTTCCAGCTGGCCGACGCCGCGGGCGTGCACACCTGCCAGGTCTCCGCGCCGACCTTCGCGGAGACCCCGCTCACCAAGATCGCGCTGAGCGGCGGCACCTTCCACGGCCGGCTCTCCGGCGAGGAGCGGATGGACCTCGCGGCCGAGCAGCTCGGCGCCGCGGACCGCTCGCTCGTCTACACGTACTACAGCGAAGTGGACGGCAAGGGTCATCGCTTCGGCGTCGACTCCGCGGAGTGGCGTGACCAACTCCGCTACGTCGACGGGCTGGCCCAGCGGCTCGCCGAACAACTCCCGCCCCGCGCCGCGCTGTACGTGACCGCCGACCACGGCATGATCGACATCCCCTTCGACCCGGAGTCGCGCCTCGACTTCGACACCGACTGGGAGCTGCGGGCGGGCGTCGCGCTGCTGGGCGGCGAAGGCCGTGCCCGCCATCTGTACGCGGTCCCCGGCGCGGCCGGCGACGTGCTCGCCGTATGGCGCGAGGTGGTGGGGGAGCGGATGTGGGTGGCCAGCCGTGACGAGGCCATCGAGGCGGGCTGGTTCGGGCCGCCCGGCGGCACCGGCGGCGTGGACGACCGGGTCTACCGGCGCATCGGCGACATCGTGGCCGCCGCCCGCGACGACATCGCGATCGTCGCCTCGGAGACCGAGCCGAAGGAGTCCGCGATGGTCGGGCTGCACGGTTCGATGACCCCGGTGGAGCAGCTCGTGCCGCTGCTCGAAGTACGCTCCTGAGCGACCGCGTCACCCGCGCGACCGCGTCACCGTCACCTGTCTCGTACGAAAGGCTCTGCCACCCCCATGCCCGAGCTGGTGTTCTTCTCCGGAACCATGGACTGCGGAAAGAGCACGCTGGCTCTTCAGATCGAGCACAACCGCTCGGCCCGCGGGCTCCAGGGGATGATCTACGCCCGGGACGACCGGGCGGGCCACGGCAAGCTCTCCTCGCGGCTCGGGCTGGTCACCGAGGCCGTCGAGGCCGTGCCGGACCTGGACTTCTACGCCCATGTGGTCGGCGTGCTGACGGCCGGGAACCGCGCCGACTACGTCATCGTGGACGAGGCGCAGTTCCTCACCCCGCTCCAGATAGACCAACTCGCCCGCATCGTCGACGACCTGGGGCTGGACGTCTTCGCGTTCGGCATCACCACCGACTTCCGCAGCAAGCTCTTCCCCGGCTCCCAGCGCCTGGTCGAACTCGCGGACCGCGTGGAGGTGCTCCAGGTCGAGGCGTTGTGCTGGTGCGGTGCCCGGGCGACGCACAACGCCCGTACGGTCGGCGGCGAGATGGTCGTCGAGGGCGCCCAGGTCGTCGTGGGTGACGTCAACCAGTCGGAGAGCGAGGTGGGTTACGAGGTGCTGTGCCGTCGCCACCACCGGCGCCGGATGACGGCCGCCGGCGCGCGGGCCGCCAGCCTGTCACCCGATGTGCTGCCGGTCGACTCGCCCGCCGGCCCGCCGACGGCTCCCTAGTCCCCGGCTCCTAGGCCCCCTCAGCCCGGACGACCGTGAAGGCCGCCCCCTCCCGGTCCGAGACCAGGGCCGCATGCCCGGTCGCCCGGTCCGACGGCGGCTCGACCACCCGGCCGCCCAACTCCCCGACCCGGCGCACCGCTTCGTCCACGTCCCGTACCGCGAAGTGCGTCATCCAGTGCGCGCCCCGGTCGCGAGGCAGGGACCGGTCCGCGCTCCGGATCGCGCACACCGGCCGCCCGGCCAGATGCAGGGTCCGGCGGCCGGGCTCGCCGGGCTCGGACGACGACGCGCTCCGCGTGCCGTCCGGTTCGTAGCCGAAGACCATCTGGTAGAACTTCGCGACCGCCCCGGAGTCGCGGGCCGTCAGCTCGTGCCAGACCGGGGTGCCGGGCGCTCCCGACTCCCGGAGGGCGGCGTGCTCCTCCTCCTGCCACACCCCGAACACGGCACCCTCCGGGTCGGCGGCGATCAGCATCCGGCCCGCCTCGTCCGCGTCCAGCGGGCCCACGGCCACGGTGCCGCCGCAGGCGCGGATCATCTCCGCCGTCTCGTCGGCGTCGTGGGAGGCCAGATAGGTCATCCAGGAGACCGGAAGTTGACGTTCCGGTGGCAGTTCGCCCAGACCGGCGACCGGCACGCCGTCCCGTACGGCGCGGACGTACGCGCCGAGCTGCTGGGGCCCCGGGGTGAACTCCCAGTCGAACAGGGCGTGGTAGAAGTCCTGTGTCGCGGCAAGGCTGTGCACCATCAAACTTGTCCAGCAGGGCGTGCCCGGTGTGCGCCGAGTCGCTGCCTCGGTCATACGTCACTCTCTCCTCGGACCATCGTCGTGGCCGTGCGGCCCCGGGCCGTTCGGCGGCGCGGGGCGGTGATGCGGGAGGTGCTGGTGTGGGGGGCCCGAACGATATTTGCACCACCTGCCGCGGGAAGCGCCCCGGCCGCGCCGCAATATGGCTGCCCCGGAGGAAGAATGACCGGTTTATTGCCGCACATCCGTTTCGCTTTGCTTGCCGTCGAGTGACGATCAGCTGTGCGTTGAGTGATCGGGGGGTCCAAACGTCGCAGGCGGATCTACGCAAGGATGGTTCCCATGAATGCCATCATCACCGCACCCGATCTCATGAACGCGCTGGCGGGGGAGCGCCCCCCGCTGCTGTTGGACGTGCGCTGGCAGCTCGGCGGCCCTCCCGGCCGCCCCGCCTACGAGGCCGGACATCTGCCCGGCGCCGTGTACGTCGATCTCGACACCGAGCTGGCGAGCCCGGCCGGGGCGGCGGGGCGCCATCCGCTGCCCGATCTTTCCGCGTTCGCGGCCGCGATGCGCCGGGCCGGGGTCGGCCGGGACCGGCGCGTGGTGACGTATGACGGCGGACAGGGGTGGGCGGCGGCGCGCGCCTGGTGGCTGCTCCGCTGGGCGGGCCACCCCGACGTCCGCGTGCTCGACGGCGGTCTGCCCGCCTGGACCGCGGCCGGTGGCGCGCTGACCACCGAACTCCCGGGCGAGCCCGAGGGGGACTTCGTCCCGGAGCCCGGCGCCCTGCCGCTGCTCACGGCGGATGACGCGGCCGCGCTCGCCCGGCGCGGGGTACTGCTGGACGCGCGGGCGGGGGAGCGCTACCGGGGCGAGGTCGAGCCGATCGACCCGGTCGGCGGCCACATCCCGGGCGCGATCTCCGCACCCACCGCCGAGAACGTCACCGCCGACGGCCATCTGCTGCCCGCCGAGCGGCTGGCCGAGCGCTTCGCGGGCCTCGGCGCCACCGGGGACGCCGAGGTCGGGGTGTACTGCGGCTCGGGCGTCTCGGCCGCGCACCAGGTGCTGGCGCTGGCGGAAGCCGGGATTCCGGCGGCTCTGTACGTGGGGTCGTGGAGCGAGTGGTCCGCCGACGGCAGCCGTCCGGTGGCCACCGGCCCCCAGCCCGGCTGAACCCGAACCGCCGCGCACCAGGCTCCGGGCCCGTCACCGCACTGCGGTGACGG
>NZ_RIBZ01000300.1:0-19645 GCF_003721215.1 Streptomyces botrytidirepellens | reverse complement strand
CCCCGCGCGGCGCGGCGAGCCGCAGACCCCGCTCGGCACCGGCGACGTGGACGCCCCGGCCGCCGTCCGGGCCGCCGGGCCCGGGCTGCGCTGGCACGTCGCGGAGATCGACATCACCGATCACGACCCGTTTGAGCTGCTGGCGGGCAACGCCGCCCAGCTGGCCGAATCGGGCCTGTCGCGCTGGTCCTGACCCCGGTGAAGCGGAAGAAGGCAGGCGGCGGGGCGACGGGCTGCTACCAGCAGGTGACCCCGCCGTCCACCAGCAGGTCCGTACCGGTGACGAAGCTCGCCGCGTCGCTCAGCAGGAACACGGTGGGGCCGACCATCTCGTCCACCGTCGCCATCCGGCCCAGCGGGGTGTCCGCCTCGAACTGGGCGACGCGTTCGGCCACTTCGGGGCGCAGGTTCATCGGCGTGGCCGTATAGCCCGGGCTCACGCTGTTGACCCGGATGCCGCGGGTGCACCACTCCGTGGCCAGGCTTTTCGTCAGCTGCATCACGGCGGCCTTGGAGGCGTTGTAGTGGGCCTGGGTCAGCCCCCGGTTGGCGATGGTGCCCGACATGGACGCGATGTTGACGATGGCACCGCCACCGTTGCGCAGCAGCGCCCGGCCCTCCGCCTGGCAGGAGAGGAACACACCGGTGAGGTTGACGTCCACGACCCGCTGCCACTGCTCCGGCGGCATGTCCTCGGCCGGGGAGGCGTTGGCGATGCCCGCGGCGTTGACCGCCAGGCGGAGGGCGCCCAGGTCGCGTTCGACCGTGGCCACCGCCTCCGCCAGGTCCTCCGCCCGGGTCACATCGGCGGGGAGGGCGACCGCGCGCCGCCCCGCGTTCCCGATCGCCTCGACCGTACCGGCCAGATCGCTGCCCGGCAGGTCCAGGCAGCCGACATCGGCTCCCGTCTCGGCGAGCCCGATCGCCAGTCGCCGGCCGATGCCGCTGCCGGCTCCGGTCACCAGGGCCACGCTGTCGTCGAGGCGGAAGGAGGGGACGGGCATGAGTGCTCCTTGAGGGATGCTGCCGCGGCGCTCGCCGCCGCTAGGGCGCTTGTCGTTCGGTTCGGTCGGGGCGGCCCGCCAGTCGACGGGCCACTCCCAGGTCGGTGATCAGGACATCGACCCAGCCGCCCAGCACCGCGGCCCGTATCGCCGCGTACTTGCGGTCGCCGCCGGCCACCGCGACGCGGCGTGGCACGGCGCGGTAGACATCGGGGGTGATGCCGATGACGCGGTCGTTCAACTCGGTGTCGAGCAGGGTGCCGTGCTCGTCGAAGAAGTGCAGGCAGATGTCGCCCACCGCGCCGAGCCCGCGCAGCTGTTCCTGGTCGTCGTCGGAGAAGATGTTGCCGCTGCGGCGCAGCAGCGGCGAGGGTTCGAGGCTGCCGACGCCCACGATGGCGATGGTGAGGTTCTTCCACGCCGCGGCCACGCTGCTCACCTTGGGGTCGGCGAGGATGGCGTCCCGCACGGTGGCCCCGGCGACCAGCCCGGGGGCCGACATGAAGACCGGTTCCGCACCGGTCAGCTCGGCGAGCCGCCCCATCAGCCGGGTCGCCTGGACCTGGACTTGGGGATCGCCCACCCCGCCCATCAGCTGGACGACCTCCTCCAGGAACCGCCCGCCCGGCCGGGAGCGCATGGCCTCGACCGCCGCGAGCAGCGTGGCGCTCCACGAGGAGATGCCCAGCCGGTCGCCCTCCATGAGCGTGGTCTCCAGATAGACCGCGGTCGCCGCGCCGAGCGCCGGGATGACGGAGTCGGCCTCGCCCTCGACGTCGACGACCACCACGTCGCGCAGCCCGTACCGGGCCGCGACCTCCTCCTCCAGCTCGGCGAAGACCCCCTCGGGCGGCACCACGATGGTGCGCACGATGCCGAGCTTGGCGGCCTGGCTGAGCAGCCTGGAGACGCGTGCCTGGGAGATGTGCAGCTCCTCCGCGATGCGCGGCTGCCGCATGCCCTGCTCGTGGTAGAGCCGGGCGATCCGGGTCATCAGCCGCAGCTGCTCGTCGCTGGTCGCCATGCGTGTGGTGCGGGTCACGGGGCTGCCGGTCCGGTTGTGGGGATGCATAACGGCATCATGCCGTGGCCAGGCGCATGACCGCGGCGTCGGTCGCCTCGGCCGCCGGGAGGATGCCGCGCTGCCGCCCCCGGCTGAGCACGAGCACCCGGTGGGACAGGCCCAGGACCTCGTCGAGGTCGGAGCTGACCACGATGACCGCCATGCCGGAGCGGGCCAGGTCCGCGATCACCTCGTAGATCGCGGCACGCGCCCCGACGTCGATGCCGCGGGTCGGCTCGTCCAGGATGACCACCTTGGGCTTGCGCTCCAGCCACTTGGCGATGACGACCTTCTGCTGGTTGCCGCCGGACAGCGTCCGCACCGGCTGCCCGGCCCGCCCCTTGACGGTCATCAGACCGATCGCCTCACCGGCCACCGCCGCCACCCGGCGCGGGCTCAGCCAGCCGCGGTGGGAGATGCGGTCGAGGTTGGGCAGGGCCACGTTGTCGCCGATCGACAGGTCCAGGACGGCGCCCTGGCCCTTGCGGTCCTCGGGCACCAGCACCACACCCGCCTCGATGGCCTCCTTGGGCCCGCGCAGCCGCAGGGCCCGGCCCTCGACTGCCACCGTGCCCCCGGTCACCGGATCGACGCCCGCGACGGCCCGCACCAGTTCGGTGCGGCCCGCTCCCACGATGCCCGCGATGCCGAGGACTTCGCTCTCGTGGACGCTGAACGACACGTCCTGGAAGGAGGGCCCGGTCAGGTTCCGCACCCGGAGCACTTCCCGGGTGCCCGCGGTTCCGGTGTCGGGGAAGATGCGCTCGATGCTGCGCCCGACCATCTCCTCCACCAGCTGGACCACCGGCACCTGCGCGGTGTCGTGGGTGGCGACGAGCTGTCCGTCGCGCATCACCACGACGCGGTCACAGATGCGGGCGATCTCCTCCAGCCGGTGGCTCACGTAGATGAACGACATGCCCTCACCGCGGAGGGCGTCGATCCGCTCGAAGAGGTGATCGGTCTCCTCGCCGCCGAGGGCGGCCGTGGGCTCGTCGAGGATCAGCAGGCGCGCGTCCAGGGTCAGCGCCTTGGCGATCTCGACCTGCTGTTGCTCGGCCACCCGCAGGGTGCGCACCAGCCGGGTCGGGGAGATGTCGAGGCCCAGTCGCCGCAGCTGTTCCCGTGCCCGCCGGTTCATCTCGCCGCGGTCGATCCGCCCGCCCCGGCGCAGCAGCCGCCCGAGGAACACGTTCTCGGCCACGGACAGGTCCGGCAGCAGGCGCATCTCCTGGTGGATCAGGCCGATGCCGTGGCTGATGGCGTCCCCGGGGGACTTCGGCTCGTACGGCTGCCCCTGCCAGGTCATCTCGCCGGTGTCGGAGGGGAAGGTGCCCGCGATGACGTTGGACACGGTGGACTTGCCCGCGCCGTTCTCGCCGAGCAGCGCCACCACTTCCCCGGGGCGCACCTCCAGGTCGAACCGGTCGAGCGCCTGGGTGACCCCGAACCGCTTGGATATCCCCCGGACGACCAGGCCCTGGGAGGGCCCCGCCGCCGGGTGTTTTCCGGCGTATTCCATCGCCGCGGCTCCTCTCTGCCGTCCCTGCCGCCGTTTACGGGTGGGTGTTGATGAACTGGGTGGCCTTCTTCTTGTCCTTGCTGGTCAGGAGGAAGGCGGGCTGAAGCTGTTGGGCCGGGACCTTCTTGCCCTTGATGATGTCCACGGCGGTGTTGACCGACATCCGGCCCATCTTGCGGGTCTGCTGCACCATGGTGGCGTCGATGGTGCCCCGGCGGACGGCCTTGAGCCCGGCGATGTCGCCGTCGAAGCCGACGATGAGGTGCTTCTTGTGCGAGCCGGACGCCTTGACGGCCTGGGCGGCGCCGAGTGCCATCGCGTCGGCCTGGCCCCACAGGATGTCGATGCCGGGGTGGGCCTGGAGCATGTCCTGGGAGACGGAGTACGCCTTGTCCTGGGCCCAGTCGGCGGGCTGCTGGGACACCACCTTGATGCCGGGCGCGTTCTTCAGGGCCTGCCCGAACCCCTTCTGCCGGTCCACCTGCGGGGTGGTGCCGATCTGGCCCTGGAGGATGGCGAGCTGACCCTTGCCGCCGGACTCCTTGACCACGTAGTTCCCCAGCGTCCGCGCGGCCGCGACGCTGTCGCTGGCGATGAACGACTTGCCGGGCTCACCGGGTGGGTTGCGGTCCACGGTGACCACGGGGATCTTGGCGCGGTTGGCCGCCTTCACGGGGACGCCCGCCGCCGTGGCACCGGCGGGGATGTAGATGATGGCGCTGACCTGACGGCTGATGAAGTCCTGGATCTGGTTGACCTGGGTGGCCGCGTCGCCGCGTGCGTCCGAGACGATGACCTTGATGCCCTTCTTCTTGGCCTCGGCGGTCACGGACTGTTTGATCTGGTTGAAGAAGTCGGCCTGGAGGTTGGCCACGGCCAGCCCGATGGTGATCTGCTTGCCGTCGGCGGTCTTCGCACCGTCGCCACCGCGTCCGCAGGCGGTGACGCCGACCACCATGGCGGCCGCGACTCCGGTGGCTATCACGACGCGTGTCGTCGCTCGTGTCTTCATGGGAACCAACTCCTTGGCTTGTGCCCGGGGGAGAGAAGAGGGGGGAGAGGGAGAGGGGGGAGGGAGAGGGGGAGAGCTGGAGCGGGGCGCGGTCAGCGCGCTTCGCGACGACGGAGCACGTCGAGCATGACGGCCAGCGCGATCACCAGGCCGATGACGATCTGCTGGATGAACGGCGAGACCCCCAGCAGGTTGAGGCCGTTGCGCAGAACGCCGATGATCAGCACGCCGATCAGGGTTCCGGTGATGGAGCCGACGCCACCGCTGAGGCTGGCCCCGCCGATCACCACGGCGGCGATGGTGTCGAGTTCGTAGCCGGTTCCCGCGCTCGGCTGGGAGGAGTCCAGGCGCATGGTCAGGAAGACCCCGGCCAGGCCCGCCAGCAGGCCGGTGACGGTGTAGACGAGCACGGTCCGCTGCTTGACCTTGATCCCGGCGAGCCGGGCGACCTCGGCGCTGCCGCCGATCGCGTACAGGGCGCGGCCGCCGCTCCGGTAGCGCATGTACGCCCACCCCGCCACGTACAGCGCGGCGAGCACGGCGGTGCACGCGGTGAAGATGCCGACGTACCGGATGGTGGACAGGTTGTCGAACCAGTCGGGGAACCCGACGATCTGCTGTCCGTCGGTGATGACGTTGGCCAGGCCGCGGGCGATCGACATCATGGCCAGCGTGGCGATGAACGGTGGCAGCTTGGTGTAGGTGATGCCCAGCCCGTTGGCGAGCCCGCATGCGCCCGCGACGCCGATCGCGGCCACCGCGCTCAGCCACAGCGGCCATCCCTGGTCGTGCGAGAGCCAGCCGACCACCATGGTGGCGAGGGCCAGCACGGCGCCGACCGAGAGGTCGATGCCGCCCATCACGATGACCGCGGTCATGCCGAGCGCGAGCAGACCGAGGACGGCGGTCTGGTCGACGATGTTGAGCAGATTGCTCTGGGTGAGGAAGTACGGCGTCGCGATGAAGAAGACGACGCACATGGCGAGCAGGCCGAGGGCGGGGCCGCGCGATCCGGTGAGGATGCCCGTCACCCAGGACGGCAGCCGGGGGCGGTCGGCGCCTGCGGGGGGTGGTGGTGTGTCAACGGCCGTTGCGGCGTTGCCGGTCGTGCTCATCGAAACCTCCGAGTGGTCCTCCGACGTCGTCGGAGCTAGTTCATGAACATCCCGCCGTCGACGTTGATCGTCTGGCCGGTGATGTACTCCGCCTCCCGCGAGGCGAGGAAGAGCAGCAGGTTGGCGATGTCGTCATGGGTGCCGGCGCGTCCGAGGGGGATTCCCGCGATCCACTCGGCCATCAGCTCCCCGGGCGCGTAGTCGCCCAGCAGCCGGCCCCAGGCGCGGTCGTTGTAGTCCCACATCTCGCTGCCGACGATCCCGGGGCAGTAGGCGTTGACCGTGATCCCGTCCCCGGCCAGCTCCTTGGCCAGGGACTGGGTGAGGCCGACCACCCCGAACTTGCTGGCCGCGTAGTGCGGTGTGTAGAGGAAGCCCTGCCGTGCCTGTCCCGAGGCCGCGTTGAGGATGCGTCCGCCGCGTCCGTACCGCCGCATGGCGGCCGCGGCGGCCTGGGCGCACAGGAAGGTGCCGGTGGTGTTGACGGCGAGGACCTTCTGCCAGTCGTCATGGGTCAGGTCTTCGAGCCTGCTGATGGTGATGACGCCCGCGTTGTTGACCAGGACGTCCAGCCGTCCCCAGGTGGACTCGGCGAGCCCGACGGCGCGGGCCACGTCCTCGGGGGAGGTGACGTCCGCCCGGACGCCGAGGGTGCGGGTGCCGCTGTCGTCGGCCAGCTCCCGGGCGGTGTCCTCGACGGAGGCGTCCGTGTCCACCAGCAGCACATCGGCGCCCTCACCGGCGAACCGGGCGGCGATTCCCCGGCCGATGCCGCGCGCGGCCCCGGTGACCATGACGCCCTGTCCCGCGTATCGCGCTGTCATGACGCTCCTTTGGCGGTCGAGGGTTCGGGAGTGCGGTGCGGTACGGCGGCGGTCCGCGGCGGGGGAGCCGGGGCCGGGACGCTGTCGCCGGAGGTGGCCTGGAGGCGGGCGCGGCGTACCGCCGTGTGCCAGTGCGCGAGCCTGCGGGCCCGGGTGGTCTCGTCGCCGTCCGGTGGGTAGCTCTCGCGGGGCCGGTCCAGCCGTTCCAGGGCGTCCCGGTCCCACACGCCGCGGGTCAGCCCCGCGAGATGGGCGGCGCCGAGGGCCGACAGGTCGCGGGCCAGGGCGCGTTCGACGAGCCGCCCGCTGGTGTCGGCCTGGAGCCGCATCAGCACCGGGTTGCCGGTCGGCCCGCCGTCCGCGAGCAGCCGGGTGACCGGGCCCGTCTCCCGCTCGACCGCCGCCACCACGTCCTCGACCTGGAACGCGATCGACTCCAGCGCGGCCCGTGCGAGGTGCCCGGCCTGGGTGCCCAGGGTGAGCCCGCTGATCAGCCCCACCGCGTTCTCGTCCCACCAGGGGGCGCCAAGACCGCCGAAGGCGGGGACGACGACCACGCCCTCGCTGCTGTCGGCGGCCAGCTCCGCCAGTTCGGCGGGGCCGCGGCCGAGCACGCCCGCCAGCCAGTTCACGGTGGCGCCGGTGGAACGGACGTTCCCCTCCACCGCCCAGGTCGGGTTCCCGCCGGTCTGCCAGGCGACGGTCAGGCACAGCCCGGAGGAGACCCGGGCCGCCGAGGGGACCACCGCCATCACCGACGACCCGGTCCCGTACGTCGCCTTGACCGTCCCCGGCGCCCAGCCCGCGTGGGCGAACAGCGCCGCGTGGGAGTCACCGAGCACCGCGGTGACCGGCACCCCGTCGGCCAGCGGCGCCAGTCCGCGGGCGCTGGGGAACGGGCCCTGCGACGGTACGACCTGGGGCAGCACCTCCAGGGGTACGTCGAAGATCTGGGTCAGCCGCCGGTCCCAGGCACACCGGCGCACATCGAGCAGCTGGGTGCGCGCCGCGTTGCCGACCTCGATGAGATGAGCGCCGCCGAGCTTGAACAGCAGCCAGGAGTCGACCGTGCCCAGGCACAGCTCGCCCGCGTGGGCGCGGCGGCGGTCGGGGTCGTACCGGTCCAGCAGCCAGGCGGCCTTCGGAGCCGAGAACATCGGGTCCAGCGGCAGCCCGCTGACCTCGCGGACCAGCTCCGCGCGGGGCACGGCCCGCAGCAGTGCCGGATCGCCCGCGGTGCGCTTGTCCAGCCAGCTCACCAGCGGACTCAGCGGTTCCCCGGTCGCCCGGTCCCACAGCAGCAGCGATTCGCGCTGGGTGCTCAGGCCGATGGCGGCGACGGACGAGGCGTCCCGGCCGTCGAGGCATGCGGCGACGGCCCGCCCGCAACCGGCCCAGATCTCCTCCGCCGACTGTTCGACCCACCCCGGGGCGGGGGTGGACAGCTCCAGGGGGACCGAGCCGCGGGCCACGATGTCCCCGCGCCGGTCGACCAGGATCGCCTTGGTCGCGCTGGTGCCCTGGTCGATGGCCAGGACGAGCGGTTCAGCGGTGCTCATGGGCCAGCAGCTCCCGGACGGCGACGGCGATGCCGTCGGCGGTCAGGCCGAAGTGTTCCAGCAGGAAGGAGGCGCTGCCGGTGGGCGCGAACCTGCGGTGCACCCCCAGGATCCGCATGGGCACCGGACGGTTCTGGGCGACGACGCTGGCCACCGCCGCGCCGAGCCCGCCCGTGGTGGTCGCCTCCTCGGCGGTGACGATGCCGCGGGTCTCGCGGGCGGCGCGCAGCACCGCGTCGACGTCCATCGGCTCGACGAAGGTCATGTTCAGCACGCGGACGCCGATGCCCTCGGTGCGCAGCGTCTCCGCGGCGGTGAGCGCCCGGGACACCATCGTGCCGACGGCCATCACCGTGATGTCGTCCCCGTCGGTCAGCTGGAGGGAGCGCCCGGGCTGGAACGGCGCGTCCTGCGGGGTGACGGCGGGGATCTTGAACCGGGGGATGCGCAGATAGACCGGGCCGTCGTGGGAGGCGGCCCAGCGCACGGCGGCGCGCGTCTGGGCCGGGTCGGCCGGGACGGCGACGGCCAGGTCCGCGATGGCCCGCATCCACGACAGGTCCTCGATCGAGTGGTGCGTCGGCCCCAGCTCCCCGTACGCCATGCCGGGGCTCTGCCCGCACAGGATGACGGGCAGCCCGTTGTAGGCGGCGTCGGTCTTGATCTGCTCGGTGGCCCGGCCGGTGAGGAACGGGCCCGCCGCGCTCACGAAGGGGACGAGCCCGCCGTTGGCGAGCCCGGCCCCGACGCCGACGAGGTCCTGTTCGGCGATGCCGACGTTGATCAGACGGTGGGGGTACAGCTCCCGGAAGCGCACCAGGTTGCTCGACCCCACCGAGTCGTTGCAGACGGCGACGACGCGCGGGTCCTCGGCGGCCAGGGCGATCAGTTCCTCGGCGAAGGCCTGGCGGCAGTCGTAGGTCTGGGCGGCGTTCTCGGGTATGAGTCCGGCGGTCATCGGCTCAGCTCCTCCAGCGCGGTGCGCACCTGTCCGGCGTCGGGCACCTTGTGGTGCCACTCGACCCGGTCCTCGATGAACGACACGCCCTTGCCCTTGACCGTGTTTGCGATCACCGCGACCGGCCTGCCGGTGGGAGAGGGGCGCAGCGCGGACAGCAGCTGCGCGTGGTCGTGCCCGTTCACCTCGCGCGTCTCCCAGCCGAAGCTGGTCCACTTCTCGGCCAGCGGCTCCAGGCGCTTGGTCTCCTCGGTACGGGCGCCCTGCTGGAGGCGGTTGCGGTCGACGATCGCGGTGAGCGAGCCGAGGTCGTAGTGGGCGGCGGTCATGGCCGCCTCCCAGTTGCTGCCCTCCTGGAGCTCGCCGTCGCCGAGGACGACGTACGTGCGGTACGAGCGGTCCGCGAGCCGGGCGGCCAGGGCGCAGCCGACCGCGACGGGGAAGCCGTGGCCCAGCGGTCCGGTGTTGGTCTCGACGCCCGGGACCTTGGTCCGGTTCGGATGGCCGTTGAGCGCGGAGAGCGGGGCCATGAAGGTGGACAGCTCGGATGGCGGGAAGTAGCCGCAGTGGGCGAGTGTGGCGTACAGGGAGGCCGCGCAGTGCCCCTTGCTGAGGATGAACCGGTCGCGGTCGGGTCTGCGGGGATGGGCGGGATCCACGTCCAGCACCCGCCCGAAGAGGGTGACGAGGATGTCGGTCACCGACAGGTCGCCGCCGATATGGCCGAGTTGCGCCTTGTCGATCATCTGCACCACGGTCCGGCGCACCTCGGCGGCCAGCTGGCGGAGCTCGCGGACCTGGGTGTCCGGGTCTTGGGTGGCGATGCGTTGACGGCGCGCCCGGAACTGTTCGGCGCCGACTGGGTCTGTGCTGAGCATCTGAACGTCCTTGACGTGAATATCTATTCACTAGTGAATTGTGGTGCTGGAAAAGTAGGTCGTGTTTCAGCCATGTGTCAATGGATTGCGCAGAAGCCGGAGGCGTTCACGTCGATGCCACCCTCGGGCCGCGATCCGGTCACCTCATGTCGGCGGCGCGTGATTCGATGACCACATGTTCGATGACTTTCTTGCCAGTGATCTCTCCGAGGTGGAGCAGGCGGTGCGCGCGGCGGCCGCCGCGGAGATCATGCCGCGCTACCGGCAGCTCGCCGCCCACGAGATCGTGGAGAAGAAGGGCCCGCACGACCTGGTGACCACCGCCGACCGGCAGGCCGAGGAGCACCTGACCGCCTCGCTCACCGCGCTGCTGCCCGGTTCGGTCGTGGTGGGCGAGGAGGGCGTGCACGCCGATCCCGGACTCCTCGAGCACCTCGGTGGCGACGCGCCCGTATGGATCGTCGACCCGGTCGACGGCACCCGGCAGTTCGTCCACGGCGACACGGGCTTCGCGACCCTCGTCGCCCTCGCCCACCACGGCGAACTCCTCGCCTCCTGGACCTACGCCCCCGCGCAGGACCTGATGGCCGTGGCGCGCCGCGGCCGGGGCGCCTTCCTCAACGGCGAGCCGCTGCGGGCCGGGGCCCCGGAGCCGGGCAAGCCCCTCGAAGTCGCCATATCCCACTACGACTTCACCACCGACCTGGAGAAGCGCGCCCTGGCCGGGCTGCGGACCGACGGCGTGGCGCCGCGCCCGTGCGGCTCGGCCGGTCTCGAATATCTCAACATCGCCCGCGGCCGTCTCGACGCGATCGCCTTCACCTGGGAGAACGCCTGGGATCACGCCGCCGGGCTGCTGCTGGTCGCCGAGGCGGGCGGGGCGAGCACGACGCTGTCGGGCGAGCCGTTCCGTATCGCCGGAGGCAACGCGCTTCCCTTCACGGCGGCGCGGAACGAGGCGACCGTACGGCATATCCTGGGCCTGCTGGCCGCCGCCGGCTGAGTGATCCACCGGCCCCGGAGGGGCCGGTCCCGGGTGACGGGGACCTCAACGACGAGGAGGAGGCCGACGTGCCGTCGATGCTCGACGCGGTAGTGGTGGGTGCCGGGCCGAACGGGCTGACCGCGGCGGTCGAACTCGCCCGCCGCGGCTGCGCGGTGGAGATCTTCGAGGCCGCCGACGCGATCGGCGGCGGCTCCCGCACCGAAGAGCTGACCCTGCCCGGCTTCCGGCACGACCCCTGCTCCGCCGTGCACCCCCTCGCCGTCGGATCCCCGGCCTTCGACCGGATGCCGCTCGGCCGCCACGGACTGGAGTGGCTGCACCCCGAACTGCCGCTCGCCCACCCCTTTCCGGACGGCAGCGCCGCGGTGCTGGCCCGCTCGGTCGGCGAGACCGCCCGGTCGCTCGGCCCGCGCGACGCGGGGGCGTACCGCCGTCTCATGGCGCCCTACCTCGGGAAGTGGGCCACGTTCGCCCCCGATGTGCTGCGCGCCCAGTGGGACGGGGTCCCGCACGACCCGCTGACCTGGGCCCGCTTCGGGCTGAACGCCCTCCTGCCGGTCTCGCTCCTCAGCCGCCGCTTCCGCGGCGAGAAGGCGCGCGCCATACTCGCCGGGCTCGCCGGCCACGCCATCGCGCCCACCAGCGCCCCGACCACCGCCGGTCTGGCCCTCATCTTCGCGATCGCGGCCCATGAGGTCGGCTGGCCGATGCCGCGCGGCGGCTCGCAGGCGATCGCGGACGCGCTCGGCTCGTACCTGCGCGAACAGGGCGGGGTCATCCACACCGGCACGGAGGTCAAGCGGCTCGACGAGCTGCCCCCGGCCCGCGCGTACATCTTCGACACCTCACCGCGCGCCCTGGCCCGGATCGCCGGGCTGGGCAACGCCTACCGCCGCTACCACTACGGGCCCGGCGCCTTCAAGATCGACTACGCGCTGGACGGCCCGATGCCGTGGACCGCGCCGGAGGCGCGCCGCGCCGGGACCGTCCACATCGGCCCGACCGCGGGCGAGATCGGCACCGCCCTGCGCTCCGCCTTCGACGGCCGCCCCCCGGCCGCCCCGTTCCTGATCTCCGCCCAGCCCAGCCTGATCGACCCGACCCGCGCCCCCGAGGGCAAGCACACCTTCTGGGTCTACGGCCACGTCCCCAGCGGCTGGACCGGAGACCTCACCGACGCCATCGAGCGCCAGCTCGACCGCTTCGCCCCCGGCTTCCGTGATCTGGTGCTGGCCCGCGCGACGGCCGGACCCCCCGAACTCGCCGCCCGCAACGCCAACTACATCGACGGCGACATCGCCTGCGGCGCCTTCGAGGGCCTCCAGGCCGTCATCCGCCCCCGGCTCGCCCGCGTCCCGTACGCCACGCCCCACCCCGCGGTCTTCCTCTGCTCCTCCGCCACCCCGCCGGGCCCCGGCGTCCACGGCATGTCGGGCCACCACGCGGCCCGCGCGGTGTGGCGGCGGCTGCGGGGGCGGTAGCGGGGACCCGCCGAGGGGCGGGTCCACCGATGCTCACCGATAGGGTCTAGTACCAGGCGGTCGAGGCCAGGGTCTGGTTGTCGCAGATGAGGACGGCCCGGCTCCGGCGCCCGTCGAGGTTGTTGATCACCTTGGTGGAGGCGTAGTCGATGCCCGGGTCGACGGTCTCCAGCACCCACACGATCTTGCTGCCGTCGAGCCGGTTGCTGTGCGCCGCGCAGCCCTGCGGTGCGTTCTCGATGCGGGCGAACGAGCCGCAGCCGGAGTTGTGGAAGTACTTCAGGGTGATGGTGCGACCCTGGTACACCGCCTTCTTCGTCGCCCCGCCCCGCACGTTCGGCTGGGTGTAGCGGCCCGAGCACGCGGTCTGCTCGGAGTACCGGCCTTCATGGGGCAGATTGCCGTAGCTCGCGCTCTGCCCGGCCGCGGCCTCGGCCGTGAGCGGGGTGAGGGCCGCCAGGCCGAACGCGAGGGCGGCGCCGAAGAGTGTGCGCCGCAGGCCGCGTCGGCGAGGGCCCTGCTCGGCCCGGTTCGTCGTCGAGGTCATGTCCGTCTTCCTCCCGGAGGTCGGATGGTACGAGTCCGCTGAAAGCGCCTCCAAGGGTGCCCAGTCGTGACCCGATCTGCCATGACCTCCGGTGCGTGCCTAAATAAGCAGGCCAGATCGTAAAGTGAGGAAATTCGGTCAATCAGATGACTCTCCGGGCATGTGACCGGACATTAGTGCGGGATGCTGTCGATGACCTCGCGCGCGCCCTGCCGCAGCAGGGCCACCGCGACCGACGTCCCCAGGGTGGCCGGGTCCAGCGGGCCCGCCCACTCGTGCGCGTCCAGCACCGTCTTGCCGTCCGGGCTGAAGACCCGGGCGCGCAGCGACAGCCGCCCGTCCCGCTCGGCCTTGGCGTAGCCCGCGATGGGGGAGTTGCAGTGGCCCTGGAGCACGTGCAGCAGCATCCGCTCGGCGGTGATCTCCTTCCACACGTCGGCGTCACCGAGCCCGGCGACCGCGTCGATGGTGGTGGTGTCGTCCTCCCGGCACTGGAGCCCGAGCACCCCGGCGCCGATCGGCGGGCACATCGTCTCCACCGGAAGGATCTCGCTGATCACGTCCGTGCGGTCGATCCGCTCCAGCCCCGAGACGGCCAGCATCAGCGCGTCGCAGTCGCCCGCCGCCATCTTCTCCAGCCGCCGGTTGGCGTTGCCGCGCATCGGAACGCACTCCACATGCGGGTGGGTGACGGCCAGTTGGGCGACGCGCCGCACCGAAGAGGTGCCGATCCGGGTCCCCTCCGGCATCTGGTCCAGCGTCAGCCCCTCGGGGTGGATCACCGCGTCCCGGATGTCGTCCCGCTTGAGGTAGGCCGCGAAGACCGTGCCCGCGGGCAGCGGCCGGTCGGCGGGCACGTCCTTGATGCAGTGCACCGCGAGATCCGCCTCACCGGCCAGCAGCGCGGCGTCCACCTCCTTGGTGAACGCGCCCTTCCCGCCCAGCTTCGACAGATCACCCATCCAGCGGTCGCCGGAGGTGGTGACCGGCACGACCTCCGTCCGGATACCGGGCCGCAGCGCGGCCAGCTCGGTGCGGACCCGCTCGACCTGGGCGAGGGCCATGGGCGAGGAACGGGAGACGATGCGGATCAGATCGGCGGACGACATGGCGTAGAGGATAGGCCCTCCGAGGGGGCGCTATTGGCCCGCCCCGGGGAACCGTTCCTAGGGACTGAGCGGGAGTGAGTCCTGTTTCCAGGACAGCTGTTGCTCAGCCGCGTGCTCCGAACGGTTTTGGGCACGCTGGTCGCCCGCGTTCGCTCCGCTGCCGGGCGGCTCGGCTCTTGTCCGTGGTCCGGGGATGCGGGGGCGGGGTTCCTCACGCCGTCGGGTGTCCGGTCGGGCCTGGGCGGTCCGATGCCCACGGCGATCGCTCTGGTCGTCGTGGGGCGGTGCCGTCCGTCGCCGGATCGGGTGGCCGAGGGCGCGTCGCCCGATCGCGATGCTGGCCGCATCGTGCCGGGAAACCTTGCGGTTGCTGGTGGTGAGGGGCTGCTGCCAGTGCTGGGCGCCCCACCGGGAGGTATAGGCCGGGTCGACTGCGACGATGGCGATGTTCTGCTCGGCGGCCATGGCCACCAGCCGCGCCTTGAGCTTCGCGGTGGGGAAGCGGGAGATCAGGCGGCGGAAGCGTTTGTTGGGGCCGTGCTTCTCCCGGCACCGGCCGTTGGTGAAGTCCAGGTCCTCGATCGCGATCGCCCCCGCCCCGGTGGCGCGGGTGTGGTGCAGCAGCCGGGTCAGGGCGTGCCGGATCTGGGCGTCCCGGTGCTGGGCGCTACCCGCCAGGTCGTAGAAGAAGCGGTGGGGTTCACCGACCGGGTTGCCGTGCACGTCCAGGCGCCAGGCGGCCAGGTGATCGTCGTTCATGTCGACGGCGACCACACTCCGGGCGAGGGCCGCTTCCAGGGGCAGGAGCGGGGCGGGGGTGCGTTGCCAGGACGCGGTCACGTACCAGCGGCCGCGTACCGGGTCGAGGTGAATGCGGTAGGCCACCGCCCGGTTGTTCGTGATCCGGTCCCGCCACTCCTCACTCCGATGGTGGAACGCCACGGTCGCGTCCAGCACATACCGGCCGTGCGGTGCGTTGGCCAGACGGTCCAGCGTGGCGGGGAGCTTGATCGAGAGCTGCCCGGTGGCGGTGATGCGAATGGTTTCGTTGCCGAGACGTTTACCGGACTCCCCGTCGGCGGCCAGGAACATCCGCGCTGCCTTCCACCGCTCCAGCCACGCCTGCTCGCTCAGTCCGACCTGGTCCAAGTGGTGGCGCAGGTGCGCGAGTTTCTTCCCACCGCGCACCACCCGCACGCGGCCCGCCGCCCAGTCCGCCTCCACCCCGGCCAGCCGGGCCCGCAGCGCGTGCAGGCGGCGGGACTTGGCATGCCACTCGGTCCGCAAGCCGTACCCGCGCGGCAGTCCTTCCCGCTTGTCTGCCTTCGACCCCAGCGGGCGCGCCAGCCGCGCCTCGATCGAGGCGATCTGCTTGCGCAACCACGCCATCTCAGCGGCGTGCCCGCGCCGGGCCAGGGCCCACTGATCGTGGGTGGCCTTGGTGATACTGCCCGCCCACCGCGCCGACGAGACCCCCGTCAGCTCCCGCTTGCGCACCGCCCAAGTCTGACTGTCGTGCTCCAGGCCCTGCCGGGAACGCACCGCGAGATCACCCGCAGCCAGTCCACCGAGGAACACCCCCACCTCGGTCAGGACTGCCGCATCGAGCCCCGACACGCGCAGTCGCGCCCGGATGGCCGTCCCCGCTGGGCCAGGCACCACGAACGGCGCCACCACCCCCCGAACGTCGCCCAACCCCTTCACTCCCACCCGGCATCGAAGATGCATTCGCCCTGTCCAACGACCCCCACCCACAAAAGGTCACGCATTCGATGAGCAAACCCCCGTTCCTATCGATCCCAGGCCCTCACACACGTCTCGGCCGCCGGCGCCATGCTCACTTACGCTTGCGGAAGCACACTCATGCACGGTCAAACGCCAGCAGGTCCGAACCGCTCCGCGACCAGCGCCGCGAGGTCGACATACGCGTCTAGGGTCTTGGGGGCGAGCCGTTCGAGGTCGACATCGCTCCGGGTGGCCACGTAGTCGTCGTACGGCACGACCACCACGCCACGGCAGCGGTTCCGGAAGCCCTCCGCCAGCTCGTCGTCCGTCCGGGCCTCGGTCTCGGACGACCTCTTGATCACGGTGAGGGCGTCGCGTACCAATTCCGCGTGACCGTCCTCCTCCAGCCTGTCCAGGACCGTGCGCACGCTCCACCTGTGCTCATGGGAGGTGGTGGTGACGACGATCAGCTGGTCGGCGAGGTCGAGGATTTCCCGTCCGCCGCGGTCGAACGAACCGATGTCGGCGAGGACGACCGCGCAGTGGCCGCTCAGGCCGGCGATGGCGTGGCGGGTCTCCTCGTGGGGGGCAAGGTTCGTGGGGTCGCCCGGCCGGGAGCCCCCGGCGAGGATCTCCAGCCCGGACGGGGTCTGTCCGGCGGGACCCATGGCGATGCGGAAAGGGTTCTCGTCGAACGCAATGACCTTGTCCTCGCGTTCGCTCGCGAGGATCGAGCCGAGCACGAGCGTTGTCGCGGTTCGCTCGGCCGACGCCATGTCACTGATCACCATGATGCGGTGGGTGGCCGTCAGCGGTGTACGGATGAGGTCGAGTTTGCGCTGCCGCTGGGCCTTTCCGCCGAAGCGGAAACGGGACGACAGACGGTGGGGTCGGGCCTGGGGAGTGGGAGCGGGGGTGTCCGGTGCCTCGGCCGGGAGTTGGGCGTCCGCAGACTCCAGGTCGTACGGCGTGGTGTCGCCATACGTCTGCGTGGACGGCAGGCACTGCACGATGACGTCCGCCACATGACCCGCCGTCGGACGCCGTGCCGGACGGTCGCTCAGACACGCGCCGATGATTGCCAGTAGCCGGGGTTCGCGCCACAGCGCCCCCGTCTGGCTGAGCTGGGCGGTCGGCTGCGCGTCGCATATGGCGCGGAGGATCTTGCCCAGGGCGTAGACGTTGTCCGCATGGGTGGGAGCCTCCGGGCCGAGGTCGTCGATGGCCGCGTCCGTCCAGCCGGTCAGCTTCACCGTACGGTCGAGGACGAGCACGCTGTCCGCCGTCAGCTTCCTGAGCACGATGCCCTTCAGCGCGCACATGTTCACCGCCTCGGCGAGGCGAAGGCCGATGGTGGCGGCGTGCACGGGGTCCAGCCGGGCCGCGCCGCCGCCCAGCAACGAGGACAGCGTCGGGGCCGGGGAGCCGTCGGGGAGGCTGACGAACTCCATCGCATTCCAAGGAGGGACGAGTCCGGAGGCGGCGGTGTAGAGGCGTGGCGCGTAGTGCCCGGACATCCGCCGCAGTGCTTCCGCCTCGGCCCACAGTGTCCGCTCGGCGCCCGGGGCGGTGCGGATCACGACTTTGCGGAAGTCGCGTGTCCGACGGGCCAGATAGACGCCGTACCCCCCGCTGCCGCCGAGCCTGCGGTCGATCTCGTACCCCGGGAACGACGGCTGGCCGCCTTCCGGTTCGGCCTCCGCCTCATGGGCGGAGGACGCCGACTGTGGTGGTGCCGTCTCCGGCCGGAAGTCCATGAGGAGCTGCCACACCTCGTGCGCGGTCGGGCGGTTCTGCCGCTCCAGGCAGGCCATCACCAGGGCGCGGACCGGTGCCCAGGCGTCGGCGTCCCAGCCCGGCATGTCGTAGACGTCATGGCCGGGCCCCCGCCAATGCCCCCCGCCACCGAGGCGCAGCAGGATCTCGCCCAGCGCCTCGACGTTGTCCTCGGGGGTCGGCGGCGGACGCCCGTCCGAGAACGGGGACGGCACGCCGTCGATGCAGGCCGAGGACCAGCCGGCCAGGATGACGTCCTTGCCGGCCAGGTGCACGGTGCTGATGGTGAGGTCACCGTGCACCATTCCCTCCGCGGCACACACCCGCACGGCGTCCGCGACCCCTCGGGCGATCCCGAGGGCGGTGTGCGCGTCCCACTCCGTGGTGTTCGAGCGGAGGAGGTCGTCCAGCCGGTCCGCGACGAAGGGCTCCTCCGCGATCCACGGAGGGTCGTCGCCCAGCCCCTCGCGCAACAGAACGCACGCATGGCGTCCGTTCATCCGGCGCAGCGCCTCCGCCTGTACGCCGAGCAGCGCGGCGCCGTAGGGCTGATGTTGGGGGTGGACGATGCTGACGACGGCCTCCTCGCCGTACGCGTCCCGGCCCAGGTAGCGCGCGACGCGCAACCCCGGCGGACCGACTCTCCGCAGCCGGTACGGACCGATCACCTCCGGACCACGGCCGTCGAGGGGGCGCCACTGTGCCGCCGCCATACCGGTCGTCAACGCCGAGGAAGGCGCCCCCAGGCGGGCCGCGAGCCGTCGTTCCACGGTGCTGAAGGGCCGGGCGCCGGGTGGGAGGCGGTCGGTGCCTGCCGTGTGGGCGAGCCAGGCCGGGAAGTCGGGGGAGCGGCCCGCGAGTTCCTCCAGGCGGCGGCCGATGGTCCGGCTGGTCGCGACCAGTTCGGCCAGCGGCACCGCTCCCAGCAGCGCCTGCTGGGCGGCGTCGGTGAAGGCGAAGGGGCGGTGTTCGGGCGGCAGCGGGTCCGGGCCCGCCGAGGCGGGCGGCTCGACCGGGCGCATCAGCCCGCCGAGGAACACCTCGGCCAGCCGACCGGTGTCGGACCGCCCGTCCACCGCCTTCTGCACCATCCGCATCACCGGCACCGGCAGCGGGGCGACCGCCGACAGATGGGCTGCCAGGCGGTACGCCTCCGGGGACGCCGCGTCCCGGAACAGCTGGACGCGGCCCAGCTCATCAGCCGTAGACGGCACCGGGGCCGGGCGGGCGGCCACGGGGGCGCCGCGCGGTGGGGCGAGCAGCGGCAGGACGGCCGTGCCGCTCGCGGAGGCGATCAGCCGCGCCCAGTCCGCCAGCGGCCCGGCCTCCGGTTCCAGTACGGGCACGGGCACCCCGTCGAACCGGGCCAGGGCGCTGGGCAGCACCGGATCGGCGACCGCCCAGTCCGCGTTGGCCGAGCCGGGCCTGCGGGTCCGTACCTGCCAGCGCCGCGTACGGATGCCGGAGCTGTCCCACAGCCGGGGCGGCAGGGCGTGCACGACGGCGGTGGGCCCCACCCCCGCCCAGCGCGCCAGCACCTGGCCCATCCGCCCGTCGCGCCACGCGGCCCCGACCCCGTCGCTCACCACCAGCACCAGCGTGTGCCCGGACGGGTCGGACAGCGCCGTCGTGGGGAGGTGGGGCGCGTCCGGGTCGTAGGGCCGGGTCCGCAGCGCGGGGGCGGTGGCGCCGCGCGTGTGGAGGCCGAGTACGCGTACGACGCGGAAGGCGCCCGAGCGTTGCAGCACCGTGCGCAGCTCGGCGGCCAGCCGCCGCCACAGCAGCATCGACGTGCCGTCGTCGACGACGAGCGCGAGGTCGAGCCAGCGCTCGCGGGCGGGGCGGGTGACCACGTCCGGCAGACCGGTCTCGGCGAGCGCCGCCGCGGTGGCGACCTCGTCGAACTCCCGCTTCAGCGGATTGGGGCGGTGCTGTTTGAGCGGGCGCAGGGCACGGCCGATGGAGAGTTCCTGGTGCAGCGCCTTGTCCTCGGGCACGCGCAGCGGCAGCCCGCGCCGCGCGCCGGGTGGCTCGGCGTCCGCGCTGCCGGGCCCGCCGGGGGCGTG
>NZ_RIBZ01000305.1:0-25209 GCF_003721215.1 Streptomyces botrytidirepellens | reverse complement strand
GCCCGGGGCCGGGCCGCCGTAGCCGCCGGGGCCGGGCGCACCCGGGCCGCCCGGCATCGGAGGGGGTGGCGGGGGCGGCGGCATGTGGCCGGAGGGCATGGGTGTCCCCGACATCCGGTGGCCACACACCTCGCACCAGTCGTCGGCCGCCGATTGGTGGCCGTTAGGGCAGGTCGGCATGTCGGTGATCCCCCTCTTGTGCCGTTCTAGGCATTTCTGCCGTAACGTGATCTCTTCGTGCTACTTCTTGACGCGAACTGTCTTGGTAGAGCGTGTTTCGAGTGTCATCTCGTCCGCCTCCGCAACCTTCGCTTTCAGTCGCACAGTACCTGCCGCCGCGTCGACGACGTCCACCACCTTCGCAAGCAGTTTCGCCGTGTCCTTGTTCCCCGAGACGTTCGCCAGCTGTACGGCCCTTCCCAGCTTGGCGGTCGCTCCCTCGACATCGCCGGACTTACGCGCATCCATGCCCTGTTGGATGACCTGTGCCAGTTCGGCCTGGCCCGTGTAGTGCGCGACCTGCGGATTCATCGAGGTGGAGGCGGTCATGTCGGTCGTCCACACGGCCCGGACGAGCCCCTGGGACAGCGGGGTCGGAGGGCCCTGGCCGTCCGGCTGCGGCAGGACGAGGGAGACCCGGGCCGCGAGCATTTCCTGGCCGATTTCCGCCGCCGGGACCCGCAGGCACACGTGATAATCGCGTGATTCGTCCCCCCATGACCCCGTCGGGTAGTCGCCGGAGCGCGGTCCGGCCTCGGTGCGCCGATCGGTCAGATCCTCGACCGTGGGTGCGACCTGTTTCACAAACACCACCTCGGCGCCCACCGGGGTCCACAGCCTCAGATGGACGTCCGCGACCTCCTTCCGCATGGCCGTCGCCATCATCTGCGTGAAGTCCGCGGACAGTTCGGCCGGATTCGCCACGATATCGGCCGTTCCGAGCAGGGCGGAGGCGATCCCGGTGACCTCCTTGACCTCCCAGTCGGTGCCGACCCCGCGGGCGTCGCAGGTGAAGCGGCCCGCGCAGGCGTCGAGCGCGGCCCGCAGCTCCTCCGGCGTCTCGTGCTCGTTGCGGCCGTCGGTCAGCAGGATGCCGTGCCGGATCGAGACCTCCGCGGTGCCCAGCAGCCGGTCGGCGAGCCTCAGCCAGGTGCCGATCGCCGTGCCGCCGGCCGCGCCGAGCCGCCGCAGCGCGTCCTTCGCCTCGGCGCGGGTGACCGGGTCCGCGGTCGCCAGCCGCCCGTTGCCCGGAAACACCTCGACCGCCTTGTGAGTGCCCGCGATCACCGCGAAGGCGACCCCGTCGCGCACCGTGTCGATCGCGGCGGCGGTCGCGTCCCGGGCGTTGCGCATCTTCGTCGGCGGATAGTCCATGGAGCCGGAGCAGTCCACCATGATCACCACGGCCGCGTCGGCCGCGCCGCCGCCCGTGGCGTACCGGCCGGGGGCGGCGACGGGAGCGGGTATCGGCATCCCTCCGGTCGTCCCGCCGCCGGTCGAGGTGACCGTGACGATCGCGTTGACCTCACGGCCTCCCTCCGGGAGGTACTCGTTCTGATAGACGTCGACCGAGAACCGCGGCGCTTGGGACTTGGAGAAATTGGCCATTCGATCCGCTCCTTGGCGCTCCACAGGGACATATGGGCATCACGTCGTGCCGCGAGAGCGTGGGCGGAGTGATGGCGTCCGGCGCCGCCCCTCCGGGCCGGAGCCCGTCCCCCTCGGGCCGTCAGGCGGATCCTGCCCCTCCCGGCGGGGCGGGGAACGGCACCACGGCCACTGTTACGTTGTCGTGGCCCCCGCCGTTGAGGGCGTGGCCCACCAGGACCCGCGCGCTCTGGAGCGGCCTGCCCCGGGCGTCCGGCGGCACCGCGCGGGCCATCTCCTCCGCCGACTCGGCGTAGTTCCACAGCCCGTCGGTGCACACCACCACGACCCCCGGCCGGTCCGGCTTGAACGAGGCGGTGTGCGGCTCCAGTTCGTAGGCGTCCGCGCCGAGCCAGCCGGTGATGGCGTGCGCCCGCTCGTCCGCGTACGCCTCGGCCTCCGACATCAGCCCCGCCGCCACCATCTGTGCCGCCCACGAGTCGTCCTCGGTGAGCCGGGCGGGCCGAGTGGTCCGGTCGTCGGGCACCCAGTAGACGCGGCTGTCGCCGATCCAGCCGACGGTGAGCAGGTCGCCGGTGACCACGACGCTGACGATGGTGCAGGCCGGAGCGTTCTGTTGGCGCTGCTGGGGCTCCTCGTGCGGGCCCGGCGCGCCGGTCTCCAGGGCGAGCGCGGTGACCGCGTCGGCCGCGGCCACGATCGCCTCGTTCATGGCCTGCTGGGGGTGGGCGCCGCGGGGGAGCGCGGTCAGCAGCGACGCCTCCGCCGCGTGGGCGGCCGCGGCCGACGCGTCGTCGGGCCGGGTGGCCGAGGAGACCCCGTCGCAGACCACCGCGACGACGGCCGGTGAGCCGTCCGGGAGGGCGGCGGTGGCCACGGAGAACGCGTCCTCGTTGCGGTGGTGGCGCAGTCCGCGGTCACTCGCCGCGGCGACGCCCGCCAACTCCCGCTCCATATGGTCGCGCTCACGCGCCTGGGCGTGCCCGCAGTGCTCGCAGTATCCGTCCCTGTCGATGGTGCCCTCCTGGCACGCGGCGCACCGGGGGCGGCTGTTGCCGCCGGGCAGCCGGGGGTCCGCCCCGGTGCCGGTGCCCGCGCTCGATGCCGTGCCTGTACTGGTGTGCGTCCGAGTGTGCGGGTCCGGGCCGACGGGTGCGTCGGCGGGGGTGGTCAGTGGGGCGCCGGGCGCCGCCGGGCCCGGCGGGGACGGGGCGTCGAGTGCCGCCGCGGTCCGCGGGTCGGCTACCGGGGGCGGTGCCGGGGCTGCCAGCCGGTAGTCCTCCGGCTCCTGCCGGGCGGACGGCACGGCCGCCGACAAGTCGGCCCCGCACCCGCCACAGTAGTTGTCTCCAGCCTCCAGCGGCTCTGCACAGGTCGGGCAGGCTGACAGCTGGGGCAGCTGTGGCATCTGCGACATCGATCACACCCACGTTTTGGGGCGGTAGCGGTTGGCCCGCTCCACCAGTTCGATCCTTTCCTCGCCGCGCTGCGCGAGCCTGGCGAGTACCCGGTACGAGCGCTCCAGTCCGAACCGCAGCCCGCGCTCGTCCAGGCTGCTGCCGAGCAGCGGCGGCCGGGTCTGGCCCGGCGGCGCGCCGCTGCTGCCGGACAGTACCCAATCCAGCGCACTGCCCAGGACTTCCGTGCACAGCCGCTCGCGCCGCACCGCGTCGAGGCCCAACTCGCCCAGCCGCTCCACCTGGAGGGCGGCCGCCGTCAGATCGGCCAGCAGCGCTTCCCGCGCGGCCCGCTGGCGCAGCCGGGCCCGCACCGCGGCGACCCGGGCCGCCGTGTAGTGGATCGACGACTCCGCGATCGACTCCAGGACCCGCACCGCGTCCGCCCGGTCCCCGGAGCACAGCCGGACCCGGGCCAGCCCGAAGGCGGCGCTCACGAAGCTCGGATCGGTCGCCCACACGAGCCGGTAGTACTCCGCCGCGTTGTCCAACTGGCCCAGCACCTCGGCGCAGACGCCGAGCGCCAGCTTCGGCGCGGGCTCCCCGGGGAACGCGTCGTAGACGGCGTCGAACGACAGCGCGGCCGTCTCGTGGTCGCCGGTGGCCAGCGCGTGCACCCCCCGGTACCAGACGATCCGCCAGTCGTCGCGGTACGCGGCCTCCAGACCGGTCAGCGCGACACCCGCCTCCTGCGCCTGCCCCAGCTCCAGCAGGGCGCGCACCCGGCGCAGCCGCAGCTCGGGCGAGTCGACCGGCGCGGTGTGCAGTGCCGCGCCGACCTCGGCGGGCGGGGCGGACAGCAGCCCGGCCAGGAATCCGGCGTTGGGATCGGAGGGATCCACCAGTGGCACGGGGAGGGCGAGGGCGGTGGCCCGGGTGTCCAGCGGCGCGATGGCGGGCAGCGGCAGGGACAGCGGACCCTGCGGCGGCGCGGGCGGGCCCTGCGGCGGTACGGGACCGCCCGGCGGCCCGCCCCGGTCCGTGGTCCGCCCGCCCAGCAGGGACGCGTCCTGGCCCTGCTCGGCGAACAACGCCGTGTCCACCACCCGGGTCTCCGGCCCGAAGAGGGTCGACAGCGCGGGCCGGGGCCGCCCGGTCTGGAGCGCCACGGCCTCCCGCAGCACCCCGGTCAGCTGGTCGGACATCTCCTGCGCGGAGGAGAACCGGCGCCCCGGGTCGGGGTCGGTGGCCCGCACCAGCAGCCGGTAGAACGACTCGTACCGCCGGAAGACCTCGATGTGCTCGGGGTCCGGGAGGCTGTCCACGAAGACGTTCGTATAGCCCTGGAAATCGAAGGTGAGCACCGCGAGCGTGCGCGCCACCGTGTAGAGGTCGGAGGCGACCGAGGGCCCCTGCTCCGCGACCTCCGGGGCCTGGTAGCCCACCGTGCCGTAGATGGCGCTGTCCTCGTCGTCCACCCGCCGGACCGCGCCCATGTCGATGAGCTTGAGCTGGTCCTGCTGCTGTATGGCGTTGTCGACCTTGAAGTCGCAGTAGAGCAGGTTGCGGCTGTGCAGATGGCCGAGGGCCTCCAGCGCCTCGATCCCGTACGCGCACGCCTGCTCGACCGGCAGCGGATCGCGCCTGCCGTCCGGGGTGCGCCGCGCGTTGGCGATGTCCTTGAGGGACTTGCCGCCGACGTACTCCATGACGATGTAGCCGTCGAGACTGCCCGTGTTCTGGTCGAGGTGCTCGACGAAGTTGTAGATCCGGACGATGTTGGAGTGCTCGATCTCGGCGAGGAAGCGGCGCTCGGACACGGCGGCCGCCAGGGCCTCCTCGTCGCCCGTGTCCAGCAGGCCCTTGAGTACCACCCAGCGGTCCGACACCGCACGGTCGATGGCCAGATAGACCCAGCCGAGCCCGCCGTGCGCCAGACAGCCCGCCACCTCGTACTGCCCGTGCACGATGTCGCCGGGCCCGAGCTTCGGCACGAACGAGTAGGGGTGACCGCACTTGGTGCAGAAGCCCTCGGTGCGGCCCGGCCGGTCGCCGCGGGAGCGGCCCACCGGCGCCCCGCAGTCGCCCCGGCTACAGAACCGCTTCCGCTCCGGCACCTCGGGGTTGGCCAGCACCGCCGTACGCGGATCGGGGCGCGGCACCTCCGGGACGCTGACCAGGCCCGCACCCAGCGCGTTCCGCCCCGAGGCGGTCGAGGACGAGCCGGAGCCGCGCACCGAAACCGAACGCGAGGAGCGCCCGGAGGAGGACCGGGTCAGCCGCCCGGACACCGAACGCCGGGACGACGACGAACGGGACGGCCGGGATGCGCGCGAGGAGCGGGACGACGAGCCATGGCTCCCGCCGCCCGCGACCCCGGTGGGCGGCGAACTCACCATGCCCTGCGGGGAGACCACCGGAGCCATCCCGCAGGTGCCGCAGTACAGCTCGCCGCCGCCCACGTCCTCGTACGTCCCGCCGCACTCACGCCGCTGGCAGGTGACGACGTCACTCATAGCGCTCCCCCTCGCTGCCGCGATCGGCGGCACCATGACCGGCGGGATCCTGCTGCCGGGGCGCCAACGCCTCGGCGGCCGCCCGCTGATAGCGCAGCACCGCCTGCTCGGCGGCGCGCAGATCGCACGGGGCGCTCCACAGCATCCGGCGCGCCACGTCGTACCGCTCCACGAGGAACGGGTCCTCCGCCATACCGTGCCGGGCGACCTTCGCCTTGTACGCGTCCAGCCGTCCGCGCAGCTCGGCGCGGACCGCGAGCGGCGCGGTCACCGCCGTCAACGACTCGCGGGCGCGCAGCAGTTCGTCGTCGGCGCGCTGCTCCAGGCTCTCCAGCAGCGGGGAGAGCCGGTGCCACTGGGAGCGCCGGCGGTAGTCGGCGGCCGTGACCAGCTGCTCGTGCAGGGCGGTCGGCGGGCCGCTGACCGCGGGCACCTCGGACGCCGCGATCTTCGCCAGCACCTCACCGCGCGCCTGCCGGGCCTCGGCGAGGGTGCGATCGGCGCGGGACAGCACATCGCGCAGCCGCATCAGACGCCGCTCCGCGTCCTGCCGGACGTCCAGGACGGCCTCGATCTCGCGCCGTACGTCGTCCAGGGCGCGGGCGGCGCGGTCGTAGCGGACGGTGTCGGGACTGCCGCCGCCGGGCGCCGAACTCCCGGCGGCCGGTTTCCAGAAGGCGAGCGGATCGGAGACCACCTCGGCGCGCAGCGCGGTCAGCTCGGCGGTGATCTGCTCCAGATCGTCGCCCGAGGGGTGCTCACCGGGCCGCACCCCGACCGAGTGGGCGAGCGAACGGGTGCGGTGCAGCTCGGCGGAGAGCATGTCGATCCGGGCGGGCAACGCGGACCACACGGCGTCGGCCGTGACGATGACGTCCAGCGCCTCGGCATACCAGCGGTTCATCCGGTCGACCAGCAGGTCCAGGCTCAACTGCTCGCTGAGCAGCGGCGATCCGGTGAGGGTCGCGGTGCTGGGCAGGGTGATTCCGGGGCCGCGCAGCAGCTCGGTCAGCTCGGCCAGCTCGCCCGCGGTGGACCAGCGGTGCCGGGAGCGCACCTCGCGGGCGCGCCGGAGGGCGTCCGTGTACGCGTCGAAATAGCTCCACAGCAGTGAGATGGCCTGTTCGGTGGTGGCCCACCGCTCCTTGGTGACGCCCGTCAGCTCGGCGCCTTCGAGCAGCCTTCTGCCCGCGTGGTCCTGGAGGGCGAGCAGTGACGTCTCGATCGCCTCGTGCTCGGCGCCGAGCCTCGCCAGCGCACGGTCCACCTCTTCGCGGCCCATGGCCGGCCCCTCGGGTGTCCCCGCGGAGCCGGGGAAGGGTCCCGGGACCCCCATCGATCACCTCTCCGAGTCCGTGTCCGTATCCGTCAGGCGTGATCCGTCTGCTGCGACATCCCTACGCGTATGAACCGGGCGCTAATCCTGGCCGGTCCGTGATCCTCCGCTCCTCGCCGGTCCTCCCAGTCCTGGCTCTCCTAGTTCTTGGCCCCTCTAGTTCTTGTACAGGGGATCCGGCGGTGCCGGGTTCCGCTGTGTCCTGCCGAAATCCTCCGCGAGCCAGGTGCGGTAGGCGCGCTGCCAGGGGCTGTCGGCGCCGCCTCTGCGGTAGTCCTCCAGGACCTGGTTGACCCGGCGTACCAGGTCGTCGTCGTTCTTGTTCATCGCCACGCCGTACAGCTCATCGGTGAATCGTGGGCCGACCAGCTTGACGGAGGGGTCCTGGGCGGCCTGGCCCGCCGCCAGCGCGTTGTCCGTGATCACCGCGTCCACCTGACCCATCTGTAGCCTGACCAGGCAGTCCAGCTGGTTGGGAACGGGCTTCACCTTGATCGCGCCCAGCGCCTTGGCGCCCTTGTCCGGTTCGTCGAGCACGGCCTCGGCGGTCGAACCCTGGGCCGTGCAGACCCTCTTGCCGCGCAGGGTCGTGTTGTAGCCGGTGATGGACGAGTCGTCGGGGACCAGCACCTGCTGTCCGGCCTGGAAGTAGGCCGTGGAGAAGGCCACGTCCTTGATCCGGTCGCAGTTGATGGTCATCGTGCGCACCACGATGTCCACCTTGCCCTGCTGGAGGGCCTTGATGCGCTGACTGGTCGGAATGGTGCGGTAGATGACCGCGTCCGGATCGCCGAAGATGTCCTTGGCGATCGCGCGCACGAGGTCGATGTCGAACCCGGTCAGCTCGCCGGTGGCCGGGTCGCGATAGCCCCAGCGGTAGCTGTTCTGGTCGACGCCCGCGATCAGCTTGCCGACCTTGTGCCCATGGATCTTCCGTTCCTTGATCCGCTTGATGGCCGGTCCGCTCGCGCCCGACGGCCGCAGGCTCGCCTCCGGCTTCTCGCAGTCCTCTGCCGCCGCCTCGGAACCGGCGCCCAGGGGGTGCGGACCCGGGCGGGACCGCTCAGACGCCTGGGGCCGGCGGGCGTCGTCCCCGCCGTCCACCAGCGCGGGCCCCACGAGGGCCGTGGTCACCCCGAGGGCGCACACCACCGCGGCGAGGCCCGATCGCATCCGCGCCGATCGCATCCGCCCCGATCGCAGTCGTGCCGATCGCGGCCGTGCCGGTCGTGTCCGCGTCGCTCGCATGTCTCCGCCCCCCATCGCCGTCACCGGTACTCCGACAGCCTGCGGCCTATGCCCAGGACCGCGCCCGCCGCGCCCAGCACCGCCAGCACCCCGGCCCCGACCGCCATCCCGGTGAACGCCCCGCGCCCGCTGTCGGCGGCCTGCTGGAACTGCCGCTGCTCATGGCCCAGCGCCTCCGCCAGCTCGTCGTCCACCCGGTCGAAGGACTCGCCGGTGCTGTCCTTGGTGCCGATGACCTTCTCCAGCGCGTCCTTGTAGTCGCCCGCGTCATCGGCGCTGCGGGCCGCTTTGTGGCGGTCCTGCCAGGCGCGGACCGCCGTGGCGGCCGCCTCCACCGGCTCCCGGCCCCCGCCGTCGTCGGCGAGATCGTCTGCCCGGTCCAGCAGGCTGCCCTCGGCGGGGCGGTCACCGGACCCGCCGCCGACGAGCCCGGCCATCCGGGAGGCGTAGCTGACCTCGTAGGCGTCCTTGCCCTTGTTGGCGCCGTCCTTGTCGACGACGACCGCGCCACGCGCGACCAGCGTCAGGTTCTCGTCGGCGCGGGCGCGCAGCGAGGCGATCCGCGCCTCGTTGAGCACCCGCAGGGACTTCGCCCCGTGGTCGTCGGACTCGCTCAGGTCGGCGCGGGCGATGGCATGGCCGACCACCAGCCACACCAGCACCACCGTGGCGGCGGCGGACGCGCCCAGCAGCCCGTGGTTGAACACCCGGTTGGTCCGCCGGTAGTTGCGGCGCTGGGCCCAGCCCAGGGCGGCCAGTGCGACCACACCCAGCCCTATCGCCACCCAGGGCCAGGACTTCGCGTCCCCGTAGTCGTCGCCGAGGCGGGCGGTCTCCGCCTCGTACAGCCGGTCGGCGGCGGGCAGCAGCCGGGTGCGCATCGTGTCGTTCGCGTACCGCAGATACGCGCCGCCCAGCGGCAGGCCCTGGCGGTTGTTGGCGCGAGCGGACTCGACCAGCCCCGTGTAGACCGGCAGCAGTTGGCTGATCTTCCGTATCTCGGCGCGCGCCGAGGCCGACCCCTCGGTGTTCGCCGCGGCCCGCACCAGCAGTTCGGACGCCGTGTCGATGTCCCGCTCATAGCGCGTGCGCACCGCGGCGGGCTCCTGACCGCCCGCCAGGAAGCCGCTCGCCGCCGTGGTGTCGGCGTCGGCCAGCGAGCGGTAGATCCGTGCGGCGTCCGCGCTCAGCGGCTGGCTGTGCTCGGCCACCGCGTCGGCCGCGGTCTGCCGGTCGGAGACCTGCCAGGCCGTCACCGCCCCGAACGCCACCACCAGCGCGGCCAGCACGGCTCCGATGATCCGCAGCCGCCCGGGCTCGGTCGTGGCCGCGGTCCGCAACCGGTCCAGGCCCTCCCGCCACGCGGTCCGCGGCGGGGCCGCAGGCGCGGGCGGCGGCGCTGGTCTGCCGGTCGTCGACAGAGATGACACAAGACCTCCCCCTTGGTCCGGACCCCACGGTCACTGTCCGCAGAAGTATGGACCGCGCCCCCCGGTCAGGTCACCGGTCTTGCCTGGATCTTGCTCGGACCGCGATCTTCTCTCCCCACCTTGATTACGCTCGGGAGGGACTCCCGGTTCCCATTTCGTCACCGTCAGTTTCCGTGACGCCCGTTCGCGCACGCTGCGTGGCCGCCCCCTCGGCCCCGTCGTAGTGCGCCCGCAGCCGGGCGTACGCCGCCGGTGGCGCGCCGGTGCCGTCCAGGCCGAGCAGCGCCGCGCCGAGCACGGGCGGGACCGTGACGACCCGGGGCGCGGCCTTCGGGGCGCGCTCGGCGAGGAGTTCGCGGACCCGGTCGTCCAACTGCGGGTGCCGGGCCGCGAGCACCCCGCCGCCCAGGATCACCGGCGTCTCCTCGGCCAGCAGGTCCAGCCGGGTCAGCGCGACCGTCGCCATCGTGACCACCTCCTCCGCCTGGCGGTCGACGATCGCGCGCGCGACCGCGTCGCCGCCCGCGGCCACCGCGAAGAGCACCGGCGTCAGCGCGTAGCGGTGGGACGGCTCCAGCCGCCCCAGGTGGACGGCCTCGATCAGCTCGTACATCGTGGTCAGGCCGAAGTGCGCGGGGAGGGCGCGGGCCAGCTCGGTCGGCTCGCCCCGGCCGTCCTCCGCACGCGCCGCCCACCACAGCGCCTCCTCCGACAGGAAACCCCCGCCGCCCCAGTCGCCGGAGAGCCGCCCGATGGCGGGGAAGCGGGCGGTGCGCCCGCCGTGGCCCAGCCCGGCGCAGTTGATGCCCGCGCCGCAGACGACGGCGACGCCGGTCGGCTCGCCGTCGTCCGCGACCCCGGCGCGCAGCAGCGCGAAGATGTCGTTGGCGACCGTGACGGTATCGCCCCAGCCATGGCCGGTCAGCGCCTCCGTCAGGGCCTCCTCCTCGCTCGGCAGATCGGCGTTGGCCAGGCACGCGGAGACGTGCCCGACCCGCGGCGGACCGGAGCCCCCGGCCCGCCGCGCCGCCTCCTCCACCAGCCGCGCGAGCCCCCCGACGGCCCGCTCGGTGCCCACGACGGGCGGCCGGAAGCCGCCGCCGCGGGCCGTGCCGAGCACGGTTCCGTCCGGGCCGACCAGCGCGACGTCGGTCTTGCTGTTGCCCGCGTCGATCGCCAGCACGGACGGCCCCGGTGCGGCGGAGCAGGGGGAGGCCGGTGCGGAACCGGCCGGTTCGGACTGCGTCAGGCCCACGCCAGGTGCTCCCGGTTGTGCGCGATCAGGTCGTCGGTCAGCTTCTCGGCGCAGTCGATCTGGCCGATGAGGGGGTGGGAGAGCAGCGCCTGGAAGACGCGCTCCCGCCCGCCCTTCAACGCTGCCTCCAGCGCCAGCTGTTCGTACGCCGTGACATGGGCGACCAACCCGGCGTACAGCGGCTCCAGGGGGCGCACCGGGAGCGGCTTCGCGCCCGTTGCGTCCACGGCCGCCGGGACCTCGATCACCGCGTCGTCGGGCAGGAAGGGCAGGGTGCCGTCGTTGAACGCGTTGACGATGCGCACCTCCCCACTGTCGCGCAGCAGCGACGAGGTCAGATCGACCGCCGCCTCCGAGTAGAACGCGCCGCCGCGGCGGCTCAGCAGCTCCGGCTTCTCGTCCAGCGCCGGGTCGCCGTACATCTCCAGCAGCTCGCGCTCGATCGCCGCGACCTCCGCCGCCCGCGACGGCTTGGTGCGCAGCTCCCGTACGACGGCGTCGTGCTGGTAGTAGTAGCGCAGGTAGTACGACGGGACGACGCCCAGCCGGTCCACCAGGTCGCGCGGCATCCGCAGGTCGTCGGCGATCGCGTCGCCGTGCTCGGCGAGCAGCTTGGGCAGCACGTCCTCGCCGTCCGGGCCGCCGATGCGCACGGCCCGCTCCCAGGTGAGGTGGTTGAGGCCGACGTGTTCCAGCGTCACCTCCCCGGGCGCCACGCCCAGCAGCTTCGCGAACTTCCGCTGGAAGCCGATGGCGACGTTGCACAGGCCCACGGCCCGGTGCCCGGCCGTCAGCAGCGCCCGGGTCACGATGCCGACCGGGTTGGTGAAGTCCACGATCCACGCGTCCGGGTTGCGGCGGCGCACCCGCTCCGCGATGTCCAGCACCACCGGGACGGTACGCAGCGCCTTGGCGAGCCCGCCCGCGCCGGTGGTCTCCTGGCCGACGCAGCCGCACTCCAGCGGCCAGGTCTCGTCCTGGTCGCGCGCGGCCTGGCCGCCGACGCGCAGTTGGAGCAGCACCGCGTCGGCGCCGTCCACGCCCGCGTCCAGGTCGTCGGTCCAGGAGATCTTCCCCGGATGGCCTTGCTTGGCGAAGATCCGGCGGGCGAGCCCGCCGACCAGCTCCAGCCGGTCCGTGGCCGGGTCGACCAGGACCAGCTCCTCCATCGGGAGCACGTCCCGCAACCGGGCGAACCCGTCGATGAGTTCGGGGGTGTAGGTGGACCCGCCCCCCACGACTGCGAGTTTCAACCCTTGACTCCTGTCAGTGTGACGCCTTCCACGAAGGCTTTCTGGGCGAAGAAGAAGACGATGATGACGGGGGCCATGACCAGCAGCGTCGCGGCCATCGTCAGGTTCCAGTTGACGCTGTGCGCGCTCTTGAAGCTCTCCAGTCCGTAGCTGAGCGTCCAGGCGCCCGGGTTCTGCGCGGCGTAGATCTGCGGGCCGAAGTAGTCGTTCCAGCAGTAGAAGAACTGGAAGAGCGCGACGGCCGCGATGCCCGGCTTGGCCATCGGAACGATGATGCGCAGCAGGGTGCGGAACTCCCCGCAGCCGTCGACCCTCGCCGACTCCAGGTATTCCCGCGGAATCGTCAGCAGGAACTGGCGCAGCAGGAAGATGGAGTACGCGTCACCGAACGCCATCGGAATGATCAGGGGCCACAGCGAGCCCGACAGATGGAACTGCTGGGCCCAGACCAGATACATGGGCACCACGATGACCTGCGGCGGCAGCATCATCGTCGAAATGACCAGGATCATGGCGGTACGGCGGCCGCGGAAGCGGAACTTGGCGAGCGCGTACGCGACCGGAATGGACGAGCAGAGCGTGAACAGGGTGCCGAGCACCGCGTACATCAGCGAATTGCGCCACCAGTCGAGGAAACCGGGGGTCCGAAAGACCTCGGCGTAATTCGACCAGTGCCATTCGGTGGGCCACAGGGCGCCGCTCATCGCCTGGCTGTCGCTCATCACGGCGGTCAGGAAGACGAAGACGAACGGCAGCAGGAAGAAGAGCGCCGTGGCGATGGCGACGGTGTGCACGGCGATCCAGTGGAGCGCGGCGCGGCGGCGGGCGGCCGGGGCGGGGGAGCGCCGGGCGCGGGGACGGACGGGCGCGGAGGGCGCGGTGAGGGTGGTGGTTGTGGTCATGGCGGACGGGTCCTCTCAGTCCTCGGCCGACAGCAGGCCGGCGCGCCGGCGCATCAGCAGCGTCGTCACTGCCATCGCGATCGCGAAGAGCACGAGCGAGAGCACGCAGGCGGCTCCGGTGTTGAAGTTCTGGAAGCCGAGCGAGTAGACGAGCTGCGGCACGGTGAGGGTGGAGTGGTCGGGATAGCCGGGCTGGATGACCGAACCGGGCCCGATGCTGACGCCGGAGGCGAGCTTTCCGGCCACCAGCGCCTGGGTGTAGTACTGCATGGTCTGGACGACGCCCGTCACGACGGCGAACATCACGATCGGGGTGATCGACGGCCAGGTCACATAGCGGAACTTGTGGAGCGCCCCGGCGCCGTCCAGGTCGGCCGCCTCGTACTGGTCCTTCGGCACGTCCAGCAGCGCCGCCATGAAGATGACCATGAGGTCGCCGATGCCCCACAGGGACAGCAGGACGAGCGACGGCTTGGCCCACGTCGGGTCGTTGAACCAGTTGGGGGCGGAGATCCCGACCTTCCCGAGGATGTCGTTCACCGGGCCGGTGCCGGGGTTGAGCAGGAAGACGAAGGCGACGGTGGCCGCCACCGGAGGAGCCAGATACGGCAGGTAGAACGCGGTGCGGAAGAAACCGACCCCGGACTTGACCTTGGTGACCAGAAGACCGATGCCGAGGCCGAAGACGACCCGCAGCGCGACCATCACCACGACCAGCCAGAGCGTGTTCCACAGTGCCGGGCCGAACAGCGGCATCTGCTCGAACACATACCGCCAGTTCCGCAGCCCCACGAAGGTCGGGGTCTCGATCTGGTTGTAGTGCATGAAGGAGAAATAGACGGTGGCGACCAGCGGATAGCCGAAGAAGACGGTGAAACCGACCAGCCAGGGGGAGAGGAAACCGAGGGTGCGCAACCGCTCGCGCACGGCCTTGCGGCGCAGGGCGGGGGAGTTCATCACTGTGGCCATGTCGCGCTCCGTCAGTTCTGAGCCTGGAGATTGTCGGCGTCGATTTCCTTGTCGAGTTCCCTCAGGCCCTTGTCCAGATCGGGTTCCTTGCCTTCTTCGACGCCATAGGAGAAGTCCTGGAGGGAGACCACGTACTGTCCGCCGTTGATCGAGGCGGGCAGGGCGGTGCTGTATCGGTTCTGCGCGATGTCCAGGAAGGCGCGGAAGGTGGGGTCGGGATCGAGCTTGGGGGAGGCGAGGGCGGCCTTGGTGGACGGCACGTTGTGGATGGCGTTGGCGAAGGAGACGACCTGGTCGGTGTCGGCGGTCAGGAATTTCACCAGTTCCCACGCCGCGTTCTGGTGTTTGCTGCTGTGCCCGATGCCGATCACGGTTCCGGTGAGATAGCCCCGGCCGTAGGTCTCGGGCTGGTCGTCGGGCACCGGGAGGGGGGCGGTGCCCCACTTGAATTTGGCGCCCTTCATGAAGAGGCCGCGCCATTCGCCGTCCATGTGCATGGCCAGCTTGCCGGTGAGAAAGGCGTTCTGCGAGGACATCTCGTCGCCGAAGGAGGTACGGAACTTCTCCAGCGGACCGTAACCGCCCTGGCTGCGCACCAGGTCCCTGGTGGTGGCGAAGAAGTCCTTGGCGGCGCTGCCCTTCGCCAGCCGCGCCTTTCCGTCCTTGTCGAAGTAGGTCGGACCCCACTGGGCGAAGAGGCGGTCCGGGCTGTTCTGGTAGAGCCGGAAGTTCGGCATGAAGCCGACCCGCTCATAACCGCCGTTCTTGGTGCGCTTGGTCAGCTTGACGGCGTCCCGCTTCAGCTCCGACATGGTGCGCGGCGGGCGGGAGATCCCGGCTTCCCGGAACGCGTCCTTGTTGTAGTACATGCCGTACGCGTCGGCCAGCAGCGGCAGCGCGCACTGGTCGCCGTCATAGCTGGTGTAGTCCAGCAGCGTCTTGGGGAAGACCTTGTTCTTGTCCAGTCCGGTCTTCTTCATGAACGGGTCGAGATCCGCCCACATCCCGGACGAGCAGTACTGTCCGACGTTGTTGGTGGTGAACGACGAGGCCACGTCCGGAGCGTCGTCCCCGCCGGCCCGCAGCGCCTGGTTCAAGGTGGCGTCGGTGACATTGCCGGTGGTCTTCACCTTGATGTTGGGGTGGAGTTTCTCGAACCGGGCGATGCTGGCATCGATCGCCTTGACCTCGTTCTTCTCCGACCAGCCGTGCCAGAACTTCAGTGTGACGGGTTTGGTCGGATCGTCGGTCGCGCTGCCGGTGCTGGGATTCGCGCAACCGGCCAGCAGCAGGGCACCGGCGCCGAGCACCGAGGCGAGAACAGCCAGTCTTGGTGGCATGGCGGTACTTCCTTGCGGGGAGTTCAGGCGGTATCGAAATAGGCGCTATCGATCTCAGGCGGTATCGGTCTCGGGAACGAGCTCGGGCGGTATCGAAACTCAGGCAGTATCGAAAACGGTGTTACGGGCATCGGCGACCGCCTGACGCAGCGCGCCGATGAGTATCGGATCCCCCTCGATATCGCTGATCCGCAATTCCGGCCGGGGCAGGGCCAGCCCCGTCAGCTCGGTCTCGACCAGCTCGCGCAGCCGCTCCCCACCGGCCTGCGCGACCTCCCCCGACAGCACCACCAGCTCCGGGTCGACCACCGCGACGACGGAGGCGAGCCCGGTGGCCAGCCGCCGGGCCAGCTCGGTCAGCACCGCGTCGCCCGCCCCCGGGGTGCGCAGCGCGGCGGTGAGTGCCTTGGCGGCCGTGGGCGCCTCGATGCCGTGCTCCCTGGCCAGCTCCACGACGGCGGGGCAGCCGACCAGCTTCTGGAACCCGCCGCCCCCGTCCGGCGCGGCCGCGGCGTCCGGCCCGCCGCGGGCGAGCGGCGCCCCCGGCAGCGGCATGTAGCCGATCTCCCCGGCTCCGCCGGTGGCCCCGCGCAGCAGGGTGCCGCCGAGCACGATGGCCGCGCCGACGCCCTCGTCGGCCCAGACGAGGGCGAAGTCGTCGAAGTCCTGGGCCGTGCCGTGGTGCTGTTCGGCGACGGCCGCCAGGTTGACGTCGTTCTCGATGACGATCGGGGTGTGCAGCACCTCGGCCAGCTCGTCCCGCAGCGCGCGTGACTGCCAGCCGGGCAGATGCGGTGCGTAGCGCAGGGTTCCGGTGCGCGGGTCGAGGGCGCCGGGGGTGCCGATGACGGTCCCGTGCAGGTCGGTCCGGTCGAGCCCGGCCGCGGCCAGGGCGCCGTCGACGGCCTCGGCCACCAGCTCCGCGGTGCGGCCGGTCAGGGACTCGTCGGTGGTGGGGGCGGTCACCCGGTGCTCGCCGACCACCTGGCCGGTGATGTCGGCGACGGCGGCGCTGATGCCCTCCTGGTCGACGGCGAGCGCCGCGACGTGGGCGGCGGCCGGGTTGATCTCGTACAGCTGGGCGTTGGGCCCCGGCCGTCCGGTCACGTTGCCGGTCGGCCGGACCAGCCCGGCGGACTCCAGGCGGGTCAGCAGTTGCGAGGCGGTCGGCTTGGACAGCCCGGTCAGCTCCCCGAGCCGGGTCCGGGTGAGCGGGCCGTGCGCGGCCAGCAGGTCCAGCGCGGCCCGGTCGTTCATGGCCCGCAGGACCCGGGGGGTCCCGGGGGTGCCGTTGGGGGTGGAGTTGCCGGGGGGTGGTGCGGCCATGGTGGTGCCCCGCCTCACTCTGTTAAGAAACTTTCCTATTGATGAAGAGGAAGGTAGGGCGCTTCCGAGGCGGCGTCAATGGGGGTGAGCGTCCGGATTGGGTGTCTTCTTGGCGAAGCCGTAGTCCTGGCATGGACAAGTCATCGAAGGGGGCCTGCGACGGCACCGTCCGGGTGGGACCCCTGAGCGCGACCAAGCCCACCTGGGCCACGGGGAGTTCGGACCGGGGCGCCGCCGCCGACAGCGGCAAATCTGACGGCGCGGCAGGCCAGGGCGCGGTTCGGGCCGACCCGGCAGCAGACCGACGCCGTGACCAGCTGGCTCCGGACTCACCGTCACCGGCCACAACCAGCACTATCTCTCGGTGACCGGTGAAGCGGCCGCCGCGGAGAAGGGGGCCTGCGGCGTCGCAATCCCCTTACTTCGAGGGGGCGGGCGGTGTCGTCGTGGTGGGCGGTGCGAGGGGGCTGGCCGCCACGGACTGCGGCGAGTCAGGGTTGGCCAGTGCGGACGGCGCGTTCATGCCCGCCGACCCGTCGGCCGCCTCGGTCGCCAGGTTCGCCTCGGGCGGGTGGCCGACCAGCTGGATGCCCGCCTCGTCCAGCGCCTTCTTGATCCGCCAGCGCAGCTCGCGCTCGACGCCGAGCGCCTTGCCCGGCATGGTTCGCGCCGAGACCTGGACGACCATGGAGTCGAGGTAGACCGCGGTGAGCCCCAGCACCTCGATCGGCTCCCACAGCCGCTCGTTCCACGGCTCGTCCTTGCCCATGTCCACGCCGACCTGGTTGATCACCTCGCGGACCCGGTCCAGGTCCTCGTCGGAGCGGATCTGGACGTCCACCCCGGCCGTCGCCCAGCCCTGGCTGAGGTTGCCGATCCGCTTGACCTCGCCATTGCGGACGTACCAGATCTCCCCGTTGTCCCCGCGCAGCTTGGTGACCCGCAGGCCGACCTCGATCACCTCGCCGGAGGCCACCCCCGCGTCGATGGAGTCGCCCACCCCGTACTGATCCTCGAGGATCATGAAGACGCCGGAGAGGAAGTCGGTGACCAGGTTGCGGGCGCCGAAACCGATCGCCACACCCGCCACACCGGCGCTCGCGAGCAGCGGCGCCAGGTTGATCTGGAGGGCGGAGAGGATCATCAGCCCCGCGGTTCCCATGATCACGAACGAGGCGACCGAGNAGCCCCGCGGTTCCCATGATCACGAACGAGGCGACCGAGCGCAGCACCGAGCCGATGGCCGCGGACCGCTGCCGCCGCCGTTCGACGTTGACCAGCAGCCCGCCGAGCGCGGTGCCGTTCACGGCCTGGGCCGTGCGGTTCATGCGCTCTATCAGCTTGGTGATCCCCCGCCGCACGACGGACCGGAGCACGAACGCGATCAAGAGGATCAGGGCTATGCGCAGCCCGACGCTGAGCCAGGTGGACCAGTTCTCCTCCACCCAGCCCGCGGCGTTGGTGGCGCTCCTGTGCGCATCGTCCAAGGTCGTCGGGGTCGTGGGACGAGGCGTCGAGTCAGCGGCCAGAGCAGCGGACCAGAACACAGCGGCAACCCTTCGGTGTACGGCATGCCCGCGCGGATGGGCGCACGCGCAATTCCTTCACACAGTAGCCGGGCGCGGGAAACTGCCGTTCCTGTGTTCGACAGCGCGCGAGCGCGCCCAGGGGGCGCACGAAAGCAGGCCCAGCGGCCTCAGCTCGCGGTTTCCGCCGCCCTCCGTCCGTCCGGACGGCCGCAAGATCGATCCGGGCCCGCCGGGGCCGTGATTCTTGCCACTCAACGAAGTTCTGAAGGCCCCGTGTGCAGTGTGTGCGGGCCGTATACGTCCGGTACGCGGAAATGCCTCTCAACCGTTAACCCGGTGATAGTGGCGTTCCGGCCAGGGTTCAGGGGAAACTGGGTGAGATCGTCCCGGCGCGAGCCACGCGCCGCCGGCGTACAAGGAGGCATCCGTGCCGCATGTCCTGGTCCTCAACGCGTCGTACGAGCCGCTCGGCGTCGTACCGCTCCGCCGCGCGCTCATTCTCGTCCTCAACGACAAGGCCATCAGCCTCGAGGACTCAGGCGCCCTGATGCACAGCGCAACCCGCGCGATCCCCGCTCCCAGCGTCGTCAGGCTGAAGCGCTTCGTGAGGGTGCCCTTTCGCGGGCCCGTCCCGCTCACCCGCCGCGCCCTGTTTGCCCGTGACGGCGGGAGATGCGCCTATTGCGGTGGCGTCGCAACCAGCGTCGATCACGTCATCCCGCGCAGCCGTGGCGGGCAGCACACCTGGGAAAACGTGGTCGCCGCCTGCCGCAGGTGCAACCACGTCAAAGCCGACCGGCACGTCGCCGAGATCGGCTGGCGGCTGCGTCATCAACCCGCGCCGCCGTCCGGCCTCGCCTGGCGCATCATCGGCACCGGCCATAGGGACCCGCGCTGGCTGCCATACCTGGAGGCATTCGGCGCGGATGACGCGATGGCCCGGATCGACGGCAGTAAAACTGCCTGAGGCCCGGGCTGAAGCATTTTTGAGGCGCGGTGCGCCTCCGAGGTGCCCCTTCGGCGGGTGAGCCGAAGGGGCACCTCGGAGTGGACTAGCCCTTGCCCGGCTTCTTGCCCTTGGTTTCCTCCACCGCGTACGCCGCGACCGACCAGAGCGAGTAGCCGAAGCGGGTGCCGCGCTCGATGCCCTGGATCCGGATGAACCGGGTGTCCGGGGCGTCCAGCCCCACCACCTCCCGGCCGCCCTGGCCGTCGGTGACGGTCGCCGCCGTACGCCAGGTGCGTCCGTCGGCCGAGACCTGGACCCGGTAGCGCGAGGCGTACGCGTCCTGCCAGCGCAGATCGAGTCGCCCGACGTGGGCCGGGCGGGCCAGTTCCAGCTGGAGCCAGGCGCCGTCCTCGGCGGGGGAGGACCAGCGGGTCCCGGAGTCGCCGTCGATGGCCGCGGACGCCGGGAAATCGGGGGTCTCGTCGCCGGACGAGGTCGCCTTCGTCCCCTTCGCGCGGGCCAGGTCGGGGCCGCCGGTGCGCGGCAGGGCCCGGACGGTCAGCATGCGCTGCTCCGACCCGAAGCGGACCGGGACGGCGTACGTGCCCGGCTTGGTGCCCTCGTCGACCGAGATCTCGATCCGGGCCGTCGCCGTCGCCCCGCGCGGGGCCGTCACCCCCTCGGGGGCCCGGGCCGTGATGCCGTGCGGGGCGCGCAGCTTGAGGTCGTCGTTCACATCGCCGGGGCGCAGGGAGGTCAGCTCGGCCCGGACGGTCGCGGACCGGCCGCCGACCTCGGCGTCCACCGACTGACGCGACAGCCGCAGCTCGGCGGCCGGGGTGTCGGCGAACCAGGGGGTGATCTCGTGCACGGTGGACGGCGTGGTGCCCGCCGCCCAGCTCAGCCGGACCGCGTCGGCGCGTATGCCCTTGCCGCCGACCTGGGTGAAGCCGTCGGCGGCCAGCGCGCCGAGCCTGTGCCAGCCCTCGCCCGGCACATGGGCCTCGACGGTGCCCGAGCCGTCCGCCGACCGCCCGGTGAGCGCGGAGACCGAGGCCAGCGGGCGGGTGCGGCCGAAGCGCACGGTGACCGGCTTGCCCGGGGAGGCCACCGTGGTGGTCGCCTTGCCGTCGGCGGCCGCGTGATCGGCCTCGCGGGTGCGGAGCTTCTCCTTGCCCGACCGCTTCACGCCGGACCAGTCGTCCGCCTGGGCCAGCGCCTTCTTCAGGAAGGGGTCCAGCACGTCCTTGCCCACCGTGACCCGGCTGTCGGCGATCTTCTCGCGCAGCCCCTCCACCGCCAGCCGCGCGGTCCAGGCCCGGTCGCCGTCGCCGTGGGCCTGGGCGGTGAGCATGTCCACGGCCTGGACGCCCGCGTCCCCGTAGCGTCCGAGCTGCTCCAGCCAGGGCCGTACGTCGTCGCCCAGCGTCCCGGACAGCCGCTCGGGGGCGTCGCGCATCGTGGCGAACGCCGCGCGCAGCCGGTCCGCGGCCCGGTCCAGCCGCCCCACGTCCGTACGGCCGACCGCCGACCAGAAGGCCTCGGTCAGGGGACGCAGATACGCCGACTCGTCGCCGCCGAGCACCGACGACGCGTCGTTCCCGGCGAGCGCGTGCAGCGCCGCGCGGGTCTTGCCGTCCGGCCCGGCCAGGTCGTCGATGGCCGCCTGCCAGGACTCCTGGGGGCGGTAGCCGCGCGGGTTCCAGGCGAAGTCGGCCGCTGTGAACAGCGGGATGCGGGACGCGGTCGGCTGCTCCATGGCGTTGGCCAGCAGGGCGGCGGACTGGGTGGCCACCGCCGGGTCCCGGCCGGTGTAGGGGCCGAGGAAGATCCGGTCCTGGGCGTAGTCGTTGACCGGGTAGTTGTCCATGGTGACCAGCCGGTGGCCGAAAGCCGACCGGGCGTCGGCCAGCTCACCGCCGGTGATCGTCCTGGGCACCACGCCGACGCCGGTCCAGGCCACCTCGACGGCGGTGTCGAGGTCGGCGGCCAGCGCGCGCCGGAACTCGGTGTCGCCGTCCTGGAAGTACTCGGTCGGCATCAGCGACAGCGGGGCCGCGTCCGGGTGCCGCCCGGCGAGGTGGCGGGCGACCGCGTTGGCCATCTTGGCCTGCGCCTTCGCGGCCGCCTCGGGGCCGGAGCCGAAGGTGTCGGCGTCCTTGCCGCAGTGCCACTCGCTGTAGCTGACGTCCTGGAACTGGAGCTGGAAGGAGCGCACCCCCAGCGCCCACATGGCGTCGACCTTCTTCAGCAGCGCCTTCAGATCGCTGTCGGAGGAGAAGCACATCTCCTGGCCGGGGGAGACCGCCCAGCCGAGGGTCACGTGGTTGGCGCGGGCGCGGGTGGCCAGCTCGCGGAACTCCTCGCGCCGCTCGGCGGGGTACGGATCGCGCCAGCGGGCCTGGCGGTACGGGTCGTCGCCGGGTGCGTAGAGGTAGCGGTTCTGCTTGGTACGGCCCATGAAGTCGAGCTGGGCCAGCCGGTCCCGCTGCGACCAGGGGGAGCCGTAGAAGCCCTCGGTGGTGCCGCGGACCGCCGTACCGGGCCAGTCGCGGACGGTGACCCCGGCGAAGGCCTTGGTGTCCTGCCCGGTCCGCTGGACGAGCAGCTGGCGCAGCGTCTGGACGGCGTGGAAGAGGCCGTCCCGCCCGACGCCGTCCAGCGCGACCGTGGCGCGGCCGTCCACCCGGCCGCTGGCCAGCCGGTAGCCGCCGGACGGAAGGTCGCCGCGCTCCGGCGCCCGCAGCGCGCGCAAGGCGGTCTCCGCACTCTTGCCTCCGGCGTGCACCACGAGCCCGCGCACCGGGGGCGTGCCCCCTGGGGTGGCCTCGCTGACCGTACGCACCCCCGCGTCGTGCAGCAGGGTGCGCAGCGCGTCCAGCGCGTACGGATCGGCGTCGCCGTCCGCGATGAGCGTGGCTTCGCCGGATATCGCCACATCCGTCCCCTGCGCGCGCAGCGACTGGGGCCGCGGCCAGACGGACGGCACGTCTCCGGTGCTGTTCCGGTCCGGTGTGGAGGCCCCGGCCGTGCCGGGATCGTCCACGGGCGCGGCGCTCGCCCCCTGGGCGCCGCCGAGCAACCCGCCGATGACCGCGGCCGCCATGGCCGTCGCCCCCACTGCCCTCGGCCTCTTCCCCCGGAAGTGCACGGGCGTCTCCTCGATTCAGATAGCTGGCCCCGTCGTATCGGCCGCAAAAGGCGCCAATCGGCGACGAGCCCACCAGCACGCCGGTGAGGTGTCAACGCGCATGACCGAACTGTCGGCATTGCCGCAACCGCGGTGGTGCCGACGGATGTGCGCCCCCCGTGGGTCGCCCCCCTGCGCGCCGTCGTGTCGCCCCCGCAAGTCTGACGGATGAAGGCGGGCCCTGTCCGTAAGCTCTGTGTTCCCGACCCCTCCCGGCCGCGAAATCGCCTGTCCCGGCGGGTGTGACGTACGGCACGTCCGGGTGTCGTTTACGTCTGCGGCCGGATTGAGTGGGTAGGGCTCGTCATTGACACACTGCCGACACCCCACGGAGGTCCGTGTGGCCGCGTCAGCTCTTCTCCCTACCGCCCTGTCCAAACCCGTGCCCGAAGCCGTGCGCGAGCCTGATCCGTTCGCCGGTGTCTCCGACCCCGACTGCGGACTGTGCGGACTGGACGGCTTCGGGTCCGGTGTCGCCACCGAGGCGCCCCTCACCAGCGAACCCCCACTCGCCGACAACGTCCCCCTGACCAGCGAGCCCCCGCTCGCCACCGAACGCCCCCTGACCAGTGAGCCGACCGCCGCCGGCACCGGCGCGGACGCAGCCATGGAGCCGATGGAGTACTGATGGGCAGAGCGCGGCTCGCCGAGCTGCACGGTGTCGCCACCTCTTACGAGCCCGCCCCGGGCCGCACCGTCCAGGTGCCCGAGGACACCGTCGTAGCCGTACTCGCCGCGCTGGGCGTGGACGCCTCCACCCCCCGATCAGTGAAAGACGCGCTGGACCGGCACGAACGCCGACAGCGCGACCGGCTGCTGCCCCCCTGCGTGGTCCTGCGCCCCGGCGGAACGCCGCGCCAGGCACTGCCCGACGGCCTGGCCGAGGCCCTGCCCGACGGCACGGAGCTGCGCGTGCGCACCGAGGACGGCGCGCCACGCGGGTGGGGGCCTGCGGCCGCCGCGCGCCCGTTATTACCTCCTGGTACGGGGGCGCCCCCGGGTACGGACGTACCCCTGGGCACGGGATCGCCTACGGATACGCCCTTGCCCCTGGGTACGCATACCCTCACCGCACGTGCCCCCGACGGCCGCACCGCCACCGCCGCCCTCATCGTGGCCCCCGACCGGATGCCGTCGCCCCCGGCCCGCAGCCACGGCTTCCTCGTCCAGCTCTACTCGCTGCTGTCCGCCCGCTCCTGGGGCATGGGCGACCTCGGCGACCTGGCCGACCTCGCCGCCTGGTCCGGGCGCGCCTTCGGTACGGGATTCATCCAGCTCAACCCGCTGCACTCGGCGGTCCCCGGCACGCCGGCCGCCCCCACCGACCCCTCGCCCTACCGCCCCTCCTCGCGCCGCTTCCCCGACCCCGTCCACCTGCGGGTCGAGAACGTGCCCGAATACGCCCACCTCGGCGGCGCCGCCCGCGAGCGGGCCGACCGGCTGCTGGAGGCCGCGGCCGCGCTCCGTACGTCCGTCCTGCGCGACGGCGCCCTCATCGACCGGGACGCGGTCTGGGCCCTCAAGCGCGAAGCGCTGGAACTGGTGCGGGCCGTTCCCCTCAGCCCCGGCCGCCGCGCCGCCTACTGCGACTTCCTCGCCGAACGCGGCAAGGCCCTCGAGGACCACGCCCTGTGGTGCGCCCTCGCCGAGACCTACGGCACCGACTGGCGCGGCTGGCCCGACGGCCTGGCCGACCCGCACTCCGCCCGCACCGCCCGCGCCCGCGGCGAACACCTGGACCGCGCCGACTTCCACTCCTGGCTCGCCTGGCTCACCGACGTCCAGCTCGCCGCCGCCCAGCGCGCGGCGCTCGACGCGGGCATGGGCATCGGGCTGGTGCACGACCTCGCCGTCGGGGTGCACCCCTCCGGCGCCGACGCCTGGGCCCTCCAGGACGTCTTCGCCACCGGCATGTCCATCGGCGCGCCCCCGGATGCCTTCAACTCCCGCGGCCAGGACTGGGGCCTCCCGCCCTGGCGCCCCGACGCCCTCGCCGCCACCGGCTACGCCCCCTACCGCGAGCTGCTGCGCGGTCTGCTGCGGCACGCGGGCGCGCTGCGCATCGACCACGTGATGGGCCTGTTCCGGCTGTGGTGGGTCCCGGAGGGCCGCCCGCCGACCGACGGCACGTACGTGCGGTACGACGCCGACGCGATGCTCGGCGTGCTCGCCCTGGAGGCCCACCGGGCCGGGGCCGCCGTCATAGGGGAGGACCTGGGGACCGTCGAACCCGGCGTTCGGGAGGCCCTGGCCGGGCGGGGGGTGCTCGGGACGTCGGTGCTGTGGTTCGAGCGCGACTGGAACGGCGGCGGCGTGGCCCGTCCCCTCACCCCCGAGGAATGGCGCGCCGACTGCCTGGCCACCGCCACCACGCACGACCTCCCCAGCACCGCGGCCCGGCTCACGGGCGACCACGTCGCCCTGCGCCACCGCCTGGGCCTGCTCACCCGCCCGCTCGCCGTCGAGCGGGCCGCGGAGGCGGCCGAGGTCGCCGAGTGGACGGAGCTGCTGGGACGGCTGGGCCTGCTGCCGGAGGGGCCGGGCGACGAGGAGGCCGCGATCCGGGCCGTCCACCGCTTCCTGCTGCGGACGCCCGCGCGGATGGTGGGCGTGTGGCTCCCGGACGCGGTGGGAGACCGGCGGCCGCAGAACCTGCCGGGTACGTGGGATCAGTACCCGAACTGGCGGTTGCCGATCGCCGACGCGGCGGGCAGGCCGATGACCCTGGAGGCCCTGGCGGCCTCGCCCCGCCTCCATGCCCTGATGGCAACCCTGCCGAAAGCCGAGGTGGATTAGCCCCCACCCCGCCCCTTCCCGAAACCGGGGGCCAGCCCCCGGGCCCCGCCAGCGGGGCTCCGCCCCCGCCCCCAGCCGGGGCTCCGCCCCCGGACCCCGGCGGGCCTCCGCCGGTCCGCGATGCCGGGGCTCCGCCCCACCCCCGCGCACCCGTCGAGGTGGATT